>NZ_VRVE01000016.1:0-56134 GCF_008040035.1 Methylobacterium sp. WL9 | reverse complement strand
CCGCCGCGCGCGGCGGAGGGCGACGCCGCGTACGGATCGTCCGTCTCCTGCTCGATCGGCGCCTGCGACGGCGCGGGCTGGCGGACCGGCGGGCGCGGGTTGGCGAACTGGCGCGGCTGGCCGTCGGCGCCGATCTGCGGCTCGAACTTAAGTAGCGGCTTGCAGATTCGGCGCAGGCCGCGCGGGTCGTGCCGGGCGAGGTCGACGTGGATGTGGTCGTAGTGGAAGATGTTGGAGCCGGGCGCGAGCACCGTGGTGAAGCGGGCGCAGGCCCCCGTGAAGATCTCCCGCAGGAAGCCCTGTTCGGCCTCGGTGCCGCGCCAGCCGCCCTTGATGGTGATGACATGGCCGTCGGCCAGCGTCAGCGACATGATGTCGAGAGCGTTGCCGTAGGAATGCTCGGAGAGCTTGGCGCCGGCCTGGTTGTTCTGGCCGCGGCAGGCATAGGTGCCGGCGTTGATCTCGGCCACCGCCACGCCGAAATACAGGTTGGCGGCGGGCTGGATGGTGTCGGCGAGCCAGGCTTCGGCTTCGGCCAGAGCCGGACAGCCCAGCGTCATGCGCTGCTTCAGCGCCACCGTGCCGCCCCCCATCCGCGTGACCTTGAAGGGCTGCTGCATGCCGCAGGGGCCCGGCCCGTCGATCTCCTTGGCGAGCGAGACATAGCTGGTGGGACGCACGAGGCCGCGCGCGATACACATGTTCTCGGCCTGGTCGCGCCACGGGGCGCGGGCCTCGAACCGGTTGACGGCGCAACCGGCCAGGCCGGCGAGAAACATCGCCGGGATCGAGAATGCGAGAACGCTACGCCACATGACCGCGACAATGCGAACGGTCGCGTAAACGAGCTGCTAACGACGCGGCGTTCCGCCGCCGACGGCAGTGGACAAGTGTTGACAGTGGCCCCTCGGCAGCCAGATCGACCCGCATGCTCTCCCTGATCGAACTCCGCACCCGCATCGAGGCCGGCCGCCTCACGCCCCGGCAGGCCGTGGCCGAGGCGCAGGCGGCGATCGCCGAGCGCGATCCCGGCCTCGGCGCGATCGTCTGCAGCGATCCCGACCCGGTCGTGCCGGGGGAGGGGCCGCTCGCCGGCATCGCGGTGGGCATCAAGGACATCATCGACACCGCCCACCTGCCGACTCAGATGGGCTCGTCCATCTACGCAGGCTGGCGGCCGCGGGCCGATGCCGCGATCGTCTCGCGGCTGAAGGCGCTCGGCGCGGTGCCGCTCGCCAAGACCGCGACCACGGCCTTTGCCGGGCTCGACCCGGCCCGGACGGTGAACCCGCACGATCCGGCCCACACGCCGGGCGGCTCGTCCTCGGGCACGGCGGCTGCGGTCGCGGCCGGAATGCTGCCGCTGGCGCTCGGCACCCAGACCGGCGGCTCGGTGATCCGCCCGGCCGCCTTCTGCGGCGTCGCCGCGATCAAGCCCTCGTTTCGGCTGCTGCCGATGGTGGGGGTAAAAACCTTCTCCTGGGCGCTCGACACGCTCGGCCTGTTCGGCGCCTCGATCCCCGACATCGCCCGCGCCCTCGCCCTGATCGCCGACCGGCCGGAGATCGATGCTTCGGGAGAGGGATCGCGCAGCCCGCGCATCGGCCTCTGCCTGCAGGGCTTCGCCGGCGAGGCCGATGCGGATGCCGCCGAGGCGCTCTCGCGTGCCGCCCGCGCGGCGGAAGCCGCGGGCGCCGTCGTCACCGACCTCACCCTGCCCGAGCCGTTCGCGCGGGCCTGGGAGGTCCACCCGCTGATCCAGGATTTCGAGGCCCGTCAGGCGCTCGCCTGGGAATACGCGACGCATCGCGACACGCTACCGCCGGTGCTCGGCGCACAGCTCGACCGGGCGCAGGCGCTGACCGCCGCGCAATACGACGACGCCCGCCGTAGCGCGCACCGCGCCCGCCGGCAGCTCAAGGACGTGTTTTCGGAGTTCGACGCGATCCTGACCTACTCCACCACCGGCCGCGCCCCCCGCGGCCTCGGCTCCACTGGCGATCCGCGCTTCAATCGGCTCTGGACCTTGATGGGCGTACCCTGCGTGAACCTGCCGGTGCCGGGCGACGGCCTGCCGCTCGGCGTGCAGGTGATCGCGCGCTTCGGCGGCGACGGGCAGGCGCTGGCGGTGGCGGGGCTGATCGCGACGGCGCTCGCAAGGAGCTGATTGCGGCTCGGCTATCCAACGCATGAGTGTCCCGGGCCTGCCCCGATCGGTGAACTATGCTGCCGTCGCCATCGCCCGCGCCGCGCTGCGGCGAACCAGCCTGAGCAGGATCAGCCATGCGGCGGCGATGGTGCAGGCCTCGATCACGTAGAGGGCCGCGAGGGTCCCGTTCGGCGGGAACCACCACGACCACCAGACGATGAGCAGCGCGCCGCCGAGATTGGTCGCGTTGACGATGGCCGCGCGCTCGCCCTGGTGACTGGAGGCGCCGAGCACGTCCATCGCGACTGAGGAGGCTGCGATCAGGATCGGGATCCAGGCCAGGATGCGGACGAACCGCGACAGCGAGGTGTAGTCCTGCCCGAAGATCAGCGGCAGGTAGCCCGACACCAGAAACAGCCCGAGCGAGGTCGCCGTGCCGAGCGCGAGCGCGATCGGCAGCAGCCGCAGTGCGCCCGGCATCGTGGCGTGGATGCCGTCGAGGCTCGTCTTCGCGAAGCGCGGAAACACCAGCCGGTTCAGGGCGTCGATGCTGAGGTAGCTGCTGTCGAGGATTCGGCGCGCCACGCCGTAGCTGCCGACCACCTCGATGGACGAGACGAGGCCAAGCATGAACAGGTCGGCGTTCTGGCGGATCGCCCGCGCCACGAACTGCGAGCAGAAATACAGGCCGAGCCGGATCTCGTTGCGCACGATGACGAAGCGCGGCCGGCCGAGGCCGCGCAGCCACCAGCCGTAGGCGGCCACCACGACGAGGTTGCCGGCGAACTGCCACACCGCCCATTGCGCGAGGCTCGCCGTCGAGAAGACGAGGCAGGCGGTGACAGCGGTGAGGGTCCGCGCCAGGGCATAGCCGACCACGGCCCGGTTCGCCGAGGCGAAGCGCGAGTGGCCGAGGAAGATCAGCTCCGCCAGCAGGATCATGCGCACCAGCACGACGTTCGTGACGAGCAGCAGCGCCGTCGCGCCGAGATTGGTCGCGGGATCGGGACTGACCTTGAGCCAGAACGGCAGCGTCGCCAGCCCGAGCCCGACGAGGAGCGACCCGGTCACGGCGATCAGGATGGCGTTGTGGCCGAGCATGGCCGGATACATCGCCCGATTCTGCGAGACCCGGCGCAGCAGGCAGTCCGAGGCGCCGAGGCCGCAGATATGGACCGCGACGTTGGTCAGGGCGGTGAACTCGATGAGGCGGCCGAACTCGGCCGGGCCGAGGGCGCGCGCCAGGATCGCGAAGGTGAGAAGCTGGGCCGCACTCGCGGCGACGAGGCTGCCGCTGGAGGCGATGTAGGACAGCCCCAACGGCAGGTGCCGTCGAAGGGCCGCCAGCCGTTCCGTGAGCCGACGGTTCAATGCGTTTTAATCCCGAGAAAACACTGCTTACGCAGATTTACACGTTGCGGTAGCGTGAACCTTGCGGTTTGACGGACGGCTAGCCTGCTCCGGCGTATCGTCGGAGGCCGACCGATGCGAGGCGTCATGGGCGCTCAAGTCACCCTCATCCCCGATCCGGGTCAATCCGCGCAACCCACGGATGGCCCAGGGACGATCGACGTGGACGTCGCCGTCCTCGGCGCCGGCATCGCCGGAATCGCCGCCGCCTCTGCGCTCGCCCGCCAGGGCCGGCGCGTCGCCCTGATCGCACAGCACGATCGCCATCCCCCCGAGTTCCGCGCCGAGAAGCTCGGCGAGCCGCAGATGCGGCTCCTCGACCGCATGGGCCTCGGCGACGTGGCGCGCAAGGCGACGACGCCGTTCGACGGGGTCTGGCTGCATCGCTTCGGGCGGATCGTCGACCGTAACGCCAAGCGCGAATACGGCTGCGACTACGCCCGGCTCATCGATGCTCTGCGCGGCGCGCTGCCGGACTCGGTCGAGCGCGTCGTGGGTCGCACCGACACCATCGCGACCGGGCCGGACATCCAGTCCGTGACCCTGCTCGACGGCCGCGTCGTGCGGGCACGGCTGCTGGTCGTCGCGACGGGGCTCGGCGAGGGCGTGCGCCGGCAACTCGGCCTGCGCCGGGAGATGATCAGCCCGTCGCACACCCTGGCCGCCGGCTTCACCTTGACGCGGCCGCCGGCCGCGTTCCCGTTCCCCTCGCTGGTCTGGACGGGAGAACATTTCGGCGACCGGGTGTCCTACCTCACCCTGTTCCCCGTCGGCGACACGGTGCGGGCGAACCTCTACGTCTACCGGGCGCAATCCGATGCCTGGACGCAGGATTTCCGGCTCTCGCCCGAAGCGATGCTGCGCAGGATGATGCCGCGGCTCGAAGAGACGTTCGGCGAGATCCGGGTCGACGGGAAGGTCGTGACCCGGCCGATCGACCTGTACCGGGTGCAGGATCATGCCGGGCGGGACGGCTTCGTGGTGGTGGGCGACGCATTCGCCACGACCTGCCCGATCACCGGCACCGGCATCGACAAGGCGCTCACCGACGTCGACCGGCTCTGCCACGTCCACGTCCCGGCCTGGCTCGAGACGCCTGGGATGGCGGCGGACAAGCTCGCGGGCTTCTACGCAGATCCGGTGAAGCAGGTGCGCGACCGCTCGGCCCTGCGCATCAGCCTCGACGCCCGCTCGATCAAGATCGAGACGTCGCTGCTGTGGAAGCTGAAGCGGGCGAAGAGCGAGACCGTCGTGCGGATGCTCTACCGCCTGCCGGCCAACCGCTTCATGGAGCGGCGCTGAGCTTCAGCTCCAGGCGTGGAACGGTGGGTTCACGCCGTTGAGGGCGTGGTTGCCGACGATCGCGTATTTCCAGCGCACCGGGTCGTGCAGGGTGTGGGTGCGGGCGTTGCGCCAATGCCGGTCGAGGTTGTCCTCGGCCAGCGTCGAGCGGGTGCCGGCGAGTTCGAACAGCTTGTTCGTCGCGGCGATCGCGACTTCCGTCGTCAGCACCTTCGATTCCGCCACCGCGAGCTGTGCCGCCGCAACGCTCTCGCCGCTCGGCTCGGCGATGGCCGCGTCGATGGCGAGGCCGGCCCGGTCGAGCAGGGCCTCGGCCGCATGCTGGCGGATGGTGAGGTCGCCGATCGCCTGGATGGTGTAGGGGTCGTCCGAGGCGCGTTCCTGGCCGCTGTCGATCCAGGGACGCGACTTGGTGCGCACGAAGGCGATGGTGTCGTCGAGCGCGGCCCGGCCAATGCCGGCATCCACCGCCGCCTGGATGATCTGAAAGATCGCCCCGTCCGAGCGCGGCGCCTCGTAGCCCTTCCAGGCCGGCACGAGGTGGCTCTTTTCCACCCGCACGTTGTCGATGATCACGGTGCCGCTCGCCGTGCCGCGCTGCCCGAAGGCCGACCAATCGTCGATCACGGTCAGGCCCGGCGCGTTGCGGTCGGCGATGGCGTACCAGGCACGGCCCTGATCATCGACGGCGACGATCGGCACGAGATGCGCGAGCAGTGCCCCCGTCGCATAGAACTTTTGACCTGTGACGATCACGTGGTCGCCGTGGTCCGAAAACTTCGTCTCGAAATCGGCCGCGCGCTTGGTGCCCCTCTCCGAGAAGGCGTTGCCGAAGCGGGTGCCCTTCAGGACCTCCCCGAACAGCAGCGCCTGCTGCTCCTGATCGGACACGGTGCGGATCGCCGCGACGATGCCGAGATGGTTCTGGGCGATCTGCCCGATCGACGGATCGGCCGCCGAGATGATCGCGATCACCTGCGCCAGCGTCCGATAGGACACCTCCGGCCCGCCGAAACTTCTTGGGACGTTGATCGACCAGAGCCCGCTCTGGGAGAAGGCGTCGAGCTCCTTCAGCGGGCGGATATGGGCGCGGTCGCGCTCGGAGGCGCCCTCGCGGAATTCGGCGGCGAGCGCGTGGGCGACTCGGATCGCTTCGGCGTCGTCGCGGATGACGTGAGCGGGTTGGCTCGGGCGGGCCGGGCCGGCGACGCCCTGCGGGGTGCCGGTCTGCTGGAGCGTGCTGGCGCTGACGGCGATGTTCATGGGAGGCTCCGAAGCGTTAGGCGAAATGTTCAGGGGCTGAAGGCTTGAGCTGCATCCCCTCTCTCCCCGCATGCGGGGAGAGGGCCACGGACCCCTTGTCGGGTCCGTGGCAAGCGAAGGCGAAGCCGAAGCAAAGGTAAGGGGGCTTCGCCGAACGAGGCACATCCGGCACCGCCCCCTCACCTTCGGCTGCCGCCTTGCCGCGCCGACGACAAGGTCGTCGCGGCCCTCTCCCCGCGTGCGGGGAGAGCGGGATGCGCGGCTGCGTCGGCCGGCGTTCGAACGCTTGAGTGCTACGCCGCCTCGGCCCGCCGCTCGCGCTGGGCCTCGATCGCCCGCACCCGTGGGATCACGTGCTCGCCGAAATAGGCGACCTCCTCCTGGAAGTGCAGGAAGGCCAGCAGCGCAAGGTCGACCCCGACCTCCTTGAGGTTCACGATGCGCTCGGCGACCTGATCGGGCGTGCCGATCAGGTTGGTCTTGAAGCCGTCGTTGTACTGGACGAGGTCGGTAAGGGTGGACTTCGCCCAGTTGCCCTCGCCCTCGGGAGAGGCCTTGCCGGCGTTCTTCACCTCGTGGCCGAAGGCTTTCACGGCGTCCGGGTCGGCGTTGTCGATGATCTCCTGGAGGACCGCCTGGGCCTCCTCCTCGGTGTCGCGGACGATCACGAAGGCGTTCACGCCGATCTTCACGGAATGGTTGTTGGCCGCGGCCTTGGCCTGGAGGTCGTCGACCTGAGCCTTGATGCCCTCGGGCGTGTTGCCATTGGTGAAGTACCAATCCGACACGCGCGCGGCCATGTCGCGCGCGGCGCGGGACGAGCCGCCCTGGAAGATCTCGGGCTGCGGGTCGGCCGGCTTCGGCTTCAGGGTGTAGTTCGTGTAGCGGTAGAAATCACCGCGATAGGTGAAGTTGTCCTGCGTCCAGATTCCGCGCAGCGCCGTGATGAACTCTTCCGAGCGGCGATAGCGCTCGTCGTGGTCGAGCCAGGGCTCGCCAATGGCGCGGAACTCGCCGGAGAACCAGCCCGAGACCAGGTTGATGGCGATGCGGCCTTCGGTGAGCTGCGAGATCGTGGCGATTTGCTTGGCTGCGAGCGTCGGGTGCCATGGCCCGGGCAGCAGCGCGGCGATGACCTTGATGCGCGAGGTCGCGGCCAGCAGGGCGTGGCTGAAGGCCACAGACTCGTGCTGGTACTCGGCGCCGTAGCCGGCGGTGAAGCGGATCTGCGTCAGTGCGTAGTCGAAGCCGGCCTTCTCGGCGATTTGCGCGAGCTTGCGGTTGTAGTCGGCATCCCAGCTGGTGCGCTGGGGGATCTTGCTGATGACGAGGCCGCCCGAGACGTTCGGCACCCAATAGGCGAAACGGATCGGCTCCGGTGCGGCGGTGCTGGGCGAGGTCATGGCGGCCTTTCGGGGTATGGTCGTGTCGCGGTCGATAGCGACAGTATTGATGAGATTTTTCTGTGTAAAAATGCCATCGAACCATTGGCCGGACGGCAGAAAATCGAGACCGCCAAGATTGTCGTAGAGACGGGTCGCGATCAAACGAATTAAATCATCTTTTTTCTACGTAGACGATACGGTCATTCTCTGGCGACAAGCCTGCTGAAGCAGTTTGTTCTTTTGCGTTTTGCATTCCGGCCTTGCGGCCGGTTCGCGGCCGCGTCGAGACGCCGGCGTTCGATCGACGCGTCCGCAACTTCCCGGACGTATCCAAGATCTTGAGGAACAGGCTCGAATGTGAAGAATCATACAGTCGTCTATGTTCACCCAAGCATCGGATGTCCAAAAACGGGCATTCGTTAATTCGCGCGCCCTATACGGATCGCGTCGAGATGGAGAGGCGGCGCATGAGCAAGGTGGGGTGCCAGGGCTGCAAGGGTGGGACGCCGCTGCCGTTCGCCTTCACGATGGCCTTCCATCCGATCATCGACATTCGCCAAGGTGCGGTCTGGGGATACGAAGCTCTCGTCCGCGGCACCCAGGGCGAGGGCGCGGCTCAGATCCTCGGGATGGTCGATGCGACGAACCGCTACAAGTTCGACCAGGCCTGCCGCGTGAAGGCGATCGAGCTGGCCGGCGCATTGTTTCCCGATGCCGAGACCCGGCTCTCGATCAACTTCATGCCGAACGCCGTCTACGAGCCGGCAGCCTGCATCCGTGCGACGCTCGAAGCGGCGCAGCGCGTCGGCTTCCAGCATCGGCAGATCATGTTCGAGTTCACCGAGAACGAGAAAATGGTCGACGTGGACCATGTCCGGCGCATCATCGTCGAGTATCGCCGGCACGGCTTCTCGACGGCAATCGACGATTTCGGGGCCGGCTATGCCGGGCTCGGTCTGCTGGCGAGCTTCCAGCCGGACTTCGTCAAGCTCGATATGGACCTGCTGCGCGGCATCGACGCCTCGCCGGCCCGCCGGGTCATCGTCGCGGGCGTGACGCAGATGGCCCAGGCCCTCGGTATCTCGGTCATCGCGGAAGGCGTCGAGACGGAGGCCGAGTTCGAGACCCTGCGCGGCATCGGCATCGCCCTGTTCCAGGGCTATCTCTTCGCCAAGCCGGCCGTGGCGAGCCTGCCCACGGTACGGATGTTCGGATCGGAGCGGGAACCCGTGCTAGAGGCCTGCGTACCCCAGGCAGCCTGACCGGCCCGAGATTCCAGCGTCCCGATGATCCAGAACAGCATCGACATCGCCGTCGAGGATGCGCGTTGGGCGGAGGCCGTGCCCGACCTCGACGCCTTCGTCGAGCGGGCGGTCGCTGCCGCCCTCGCGGTCATGCCCGATTCGCAGGCAGGCCCGATGGAGATCAGCATCCTGCTCGCCGACGACGCTACCGTGCAAGCGCTGAACAAGACCTGGCGGGGCAAGGACAAGCCCACCAACGTGCTGTCGTTTCCGGCCGCAGAGCAGCCTCTGCCGCCCGGCGCGCCGGAGCCGCTCGGCGACGTGGTTCTTGCTTATGACACGTTGCTGCGCGAGAGTGCCGAGCAGTCGAAGCCGCTCAGTCATCACCTCGCGCATCTCCTCGTCCATGGCACTCTTCACCTGCTCGGCCAGGACCACGAGACCGGCGAATCGCAAGCCGACGCGATGGAAGCCCTCGAGGTCGCAGCGCTCGCGACCCTCGGCATTCCCGACCCTTACGCCGACCTCTGCGGCGACTGATCCGCTCCGATCCCGGCACTTCCGCCTCAGACATTCAAGAGAGACATGACGAACGACCGAAGTCGCGGCGCGGCCCTGGCCGCGCCCAATGCAGACGCCGATTCCCAGCCCCGCGAGGCCTGGTACGACCGCCTGCTCAACGTCTTCAATCTGCGCTCGCGGGACAGCCTGCGCACCGGCATCGAAGACGCCCTCGCCGAGCCCGATACGGGCGAGGACGCATTCTCCCCGCTGGAGCGGGCGATGCTCAAGAATGTGCTCGGCCTGCACAAGGTGCGTGTGGACGACGTGATGGTGCCCCGCGCCGATATCGTCGCCGTGCCCGTCGAGACCAGCCTCGGCGACCTGCTCAAGCTCTTCCGGACCGCCGGCCATTCGCGCCTGCCGGTCTACGGCGAGACGCTCGACGACCCGCGCGGCATGGTCCACATCCGCGATTTCGTGGAGTATTTCGCCTCGAAGGCCGAGGCAGCACCCCGGCGCGCTCCGGCAAACGGTGCAACTGCAACCGTCGCGAACGAGGACAAGCCCGCCCCGACACGCGTGCGCCGGCTGCCGGCTCGGGCGATCCGGGAACTCGACCTCGGCAAGGTCGACCTGTCGGTGACGCTCGCCTCCACCCGCATCCAGCGCCCGGTGCTGTTCGTGCCGCCCTCGATGCCCGCCATCGACCTGCTGGTGCGGATGCAGGCGACGCGCACGCACATGGCGCTCGTCATCGACGAGTACGGCGGCACCGACGGTCTGATCTCCATTGAGGACCTGATCGAGGTCGTGCTCGGCGACATCGAGGACGAGCACGACGTGGCCGAGGGCCAGCTCATCAACCGCGTCGAGGGCGAGACCGACACCTACGTCGCCGACGCCCGCGCCGGCCTCGCCGAGGTCTCGGAAGCCACCGGCGTCGACCTCGTCGCCTCGGCCGGCGAGATGGCAGAGGAGATCGACACGATCGGCGGCCTCATCGTGACGCTGGCCGGCCGCGTGCCCTCCCGCGGCGAGATCATCGTCGGCCCGAGCGAACTCGAATTCGAAGTCCTCGACGCGGATCCGCGCCGGGTGAAGCGGCTGCGGCTGCAGCGTGGTCCCTCTCGAATCGGGCAGGTGGTGCCCCTGGCGCTGCCCGCCCCGCCGACGGCCTTGCCGCCGCCGGCTCAGGCGGCCGGGTCGGGCGGGGGCTGAGGCTGTCTCGCGAAAACTGATCGGAAGCCAAAGCCCGGGAATCGTGTAAAGCCCGCACGATTCCGAAAAGAGCCCGGCTGCCCGATGATTCCCACCGCATGATCTTCGCGCGCAAGAGCGACACGCGTTCCGTGCCGGCGGCCGGCTGGCTCGATGGGACCGCGCATCGGATCATCCTGAGCCATGGCTGGCCCCGCCTCGGGTTGGCCGTGCTGGCCGGGGCTGTCGGCGCGCTGGCGATGCCGCCCTATGGCGTCTTTCCGGCTTTGGTCGTGTCGCTCACCGTGGCGGTCTGGCTGGTGGACGGCGCCAGCGCCGGCCCGCGCGGCTGGCGGACGCTGCGGGATTGCGCGGCGATCGGCTGGGCCTGGGGTTTCGGGTATTTCGTCGCCGGTTTGTGGTGGCTTGGGGCGGCGTTCCTGGTGGAGGCGGACCAGTTCGCCTGGGCGATGCCGCTCGGCGTGGTCGGGCTGCCGGCCGTGCTCGCGATCTTCTACGCCCTCGGCTTCGCGGCGGCGCGGCTGGTCTGGTCGCGCGGGCCGGGGCGGCTGTTCGCGCTCGCCTTCGGCCTTGCGGCGAGCGAGTGGCTGCGCGGGCACTGGTTCACGGGGTTTCCGTGGAACGGCCTCGGCATGGCGCTCGGCGGCAACCTCTGGCTGATGCAGGGGGCCTCGGTGATCGGGCTCTACGGCCTGAGCCTGATCGTGGTGCCGATCGCGGCCGCCCCCGCGACGCTCGCAACCGGGGCCGGCACCCGCGCCCGGATCGGGCCGCTCCTCGCGGCCGCGCTGGCGCTCGCGGCGCTCGCCCTGTTCGGCGCCTGGCGCGTCCCGGGAAAACCCGACGCCACCATCGCGGGCGTGCGCCTGCGGCTGATCCAGCCGAACATCGCGCAGGACGCCAAGTTCCAGCCGGACGACCGCTATGCCGTCGTCGACAAGTACCTCGCGCTCAGCGACCGGGCGGCCTCGCCCGATCGTAGCGGGATCGCCGACGTCACCCACATCGTCTGGCCGGAATCCGCCTTTCCCTTCCTGGTCCAGCGCGATCCCGAGACGCTGGGACGCATCGGCGCGGTGCTGCCGGAAGGCAAGCTCCTGCTGACGGGGGCGGCGCGGGCGCAGGAGCCGTTCACGCGCCAGCATGCGGTGTTCTTCAACTCCATCCTGACGATCGCGCACGGCGGGACGCTGGGCGACAGCTACGACAAGGTCCACCTCGTGCCGTTCGGCGAATATCTGCCGGCTCCGCTCGATGCGATCCTGAAGGCGGTCGGCCTCCGGCAGTTCGTCTCGGTGCCGGGAGGCTTCACGGCGGGGAGCAGACAAGGCCAGCGCATCCTCACCGTGCCGGGTCTGCCGCCGGTGGCGGCGACGCTCTGCTACGAGTCGATCTTTCCCGGCGCCATCGTGCCGGCCGAAGCGCCGGTCGTGCCCGGCCTGATCCTGAACCTCACCAACGACGCCTGGTTCGGCGACACGCCGGGGCCACACCAGCACTTCGCCCAGGCGCGGCTGCGCGCCGTCGAGGAGGGCCTGCCGCTGGTGCGCGACGCCAACAGCGGCATCTCGGCCGTTGTCGATGCGCATGGCCGCATCGTCGCCGCCCTGCCGCTCGGCACAGAGGGCGTGCTCGATGCTGATCTCCCCGCCCGCATCCCCGGCCGCACGCTCTACGCCCGCCTCGGTGACGCGCCCTTCGCGGTCCTGCTGCTCGGCGGCCTGCTGCTGGCTGCGGCCGGCCGGCGGCGCGAGGCGAACGGCATCGCATGAACGGGTCTATGACCGACACGAAGCCGGACACCAAGCCGCACAGCCCGGTCCTGATCGGCCTCGCGGTGATGCTGGTGGCGTTCAACCTGCGGCCCGCCATCACCAGCGTCGGTCCGCTGCTGACGGGGATCGTCGCGGAGACGGGCCTGAGCGCCACGGGCGCGGCGGCGCTGACGACGCTGCCGGTGCTCTGCCTCGGCCTCGGCGGCGCGCTCGGACCGGCGGCGATCCGGCGGCTCGGCGTCGATGCCGGCATCCTTGCCGGTATCGCGGCGGTCCTCGTTGGATTGCTGCTGCGCGGGTTCGGCGGCCTGCCGGCCCTGTTTGCCGGCGCGGCCGTCGCGGGCCTCGGCATCGGGCTGGCCGGCGTCCTGCTGCCGGCTCTGGTGAAGCGCGACTTCTCCCGGCAGGCCGGGCGGGCGACGGGGCTCTACACCATGGCGCTCTGCGTCGGCGCGGGCGCCGGCACCGGGCTGACGGTGCCGTTCGAGCACGCCCTCGGCCAGGGCTGGGCCGCCGCCCTGGCGCTGTGGTCGCTCCCGGCGCTCGTCGCGGTCTTCGCCTGGGCGCCGTTCGCCAAGGCCCGGCCGGCGGCCGCCGCGAGCGTCGCCCGCCGGCCCGCGCCGAGCCTGTGGCGCGAGCCGCTGGCCTGGCAGGTCGCCGGCTTCATGGGGCTGCAATCCTCGCTCGCCTACATCCAGTTCGGCTGGCTGCCGGCGGTGCTGCAGGGGCGGGGGCTCGACGCCCTCGATGCCGGATACCTCGCCGCCGTTGCGGCGATCGCGCAGGCTCCGGGTGCGCTGCTGCTGCCGACCGCCGCCGCCCGCGCCCGCGACCAGCGCGGCTGGATCGTCGGCGGCCTCGCCGCCATGGTGGCGGCCTTCCTGACCCTCGCCTTCGGACCTGAAATCCTGACGGTGCCGGCGGCGATCGTGCTCGGCTTCGCCAGCGGCGGCTGTTTCGGGCTCGGCCTCACCGTGATCGTGCTGCGGGCGCGGGATGCGGCGGGGGCCGGCGCGCTCTCGGCCATGGCGCAGGGGTTCGGCTATGCCCTCGCCTCCCTCGGCCCGTTCGGCTTCGGGCTCGCACACCAGGCCACCGGCGGCTGGGGCCTGCCGGCCCTGCTGTTCTCCGCCATCGCCGTGGCCGGTGCGATCTGCGGCCTCGGCGCCGGCCGTGCCCAACAGGTCGGTCAGGCCGCGCGCGGCCCGTAGAGGATCAGCGCCATCCCGGCGAGGCAGAGCGCCGCGCCGGACAGGTCCCAGCGGTCCGGGTCGACTCCCTCGACGAGCTTCAGCCAGACCAGCGAGGCCACGACGTAGATCCCGCCATAGGCCGCGTAGGCCCGCCCCGCCGCGGGCGCGTCGGCGAGGGTCAGCAGAGCTGCGAAGGCGACGAGCGAGGCGAGGCCGGGCAGCAGCCAGAGCGGCGAAGCCCCGAGTCGTGCCCAGGCCCAGAAGGCGAAGCAGCCGGCGATCTCGGCGAGCGCGGCGCCGATGAAGGCGGCGAGATTGGTCATGCGGCCTTATCGCCATGAAACCGGACCCGGCTGCGCCGGGCACCGAGACCCCAGGTTGAAATATATCGATATGCCGCAGACCCGATCAGGGCGCGGGCGCGTTCGATCACCAAGGGATACTCTCCCGCAAAATGGTGAACACGATGAATCGTATCTTGACCGTATCGGCAGCCCTGGCCGGCGCCCTCCTTCTGGTTCCCGTCGCAGCGGATGCCCGCGGCTTCGGCGGCGGTGGATTTCGTGGCGGCGGAGGCGGCTTCGGTGGCGGTGGCATGCGCGGCGGCTTCGGCGGAGGCGGGTTCCGGGGCGGCGGCTTCGGTGGCGGTGGCTTCAGGGCCGGCGGCGTCGGCACCAACGCCTTGAGTGGCGGCGTCTCGCGAGTCGGCGGCTTCGGCGGTCAGCGGGCCGGCTTCGGCGGGGCCGGATTCGGTAACGGGGTCCGCGGCGCCGGATTCGGCGGCGGGTTCAACCGCGGCGGTGTCGTCGGAGCCGGCAACGGCTATCGCGGCGGCTTCGCGGGCAACCGCGGCGGCTATTACGGCGGTCGCGGCTACGGCCGACGCGGTCTCGGCTACGGCGGCTTGGGCCTCGGTCTCGGGCTCGGCCTCGCGGCCGGCGGATTGGGCTACGGATACGGCGGTTATGGCTACGGTGGCGGCTACGGCTACGACGACGGTTATTACGGCAACGGCTACGCCCCGGCCGCCTACGGTTACGACCAGGAGGGTTATGCCCCGGTCGAGACCGAGGCCGTCCAGCCCACCCGTTCCGTGTCCTACTGCGTCGCCCGCTTCCGTTCCTACGACCGGCGCTCGGGCACGTATCTCGGCAACGACGGCGCACGGCACGCCTGCCCGTAGTTGACGCGGCACGGCCCCCGCCCGAGGGCGGGGGCCGGATCGATGGTGAGCCGTTAAGAATACGAAAGATTTTTTGCTTCGTTTCGTGACAAAAATTGCGTTATGCGGTGAACATAAGACAAGTCGTCTTAGATCTTTGGCCTAGTGCCGGCATATTTTAGAAGATTCCATCCAGTTAATTCTCGAAAATTCGAACACCAAATCCGTCGTTGCGAGCGCAGCGAAGCAATCCAGGGCCAACTCACTGACGTCGACCAGTTTGTCCTGTATTGCTTCGCTACGCTTGCAATGGCGGTGGTGGATACATCCGATCATCCGGAAATAGATATTCTGGGTTTTTCCATGCACTCGTCTTTGGACCTACAGGGTGATCGCGGAACTCGAAACGAAGGCCCATACCGAATGAGTCGATCCGAAACACCGACATTCCAGCGCTTGCGCCTCCACCGACGGAACGGTCCTGCCAAACCCATCGTTGCTCAGTCGGCTCAAGGAGATCGACATGCTGACCGGCGGATTGTTGTGGCTCATCGGGATTCCGATCCCCGTCATTCTCCTGGTGTGGTTCTTCTTTTTGCGCGGCCGATAGGCTGACAGCACCCCAACGAAGGACGACCCCAAGAAAAAGCCCCGCGGAGCATAGGCTCCACGGGACTTTTCTCTGTCGCGTTACCCCGAAAAATTATTCGGCGGCGACGCGGTGGGCGTGCGAGCCGTCGGTGTAGGTCTCGGCCTGGAGACGCTTGCCCGGCGCAGCGCGGCCCGGCAGTGGCGGCAGGGCCAGCGCCTTTGCCAGATCGATGCCGGCGCCTTCGGCGACGCGGCGGCCGTAATCGGCGTCGGCATGGGAGAAGTGCCAGACCATCCGCAGCTGGATCGCCTCGGGGCACTGCTTCATGTCGCCGACGAGGTTGGCGATCAGGTCGTCCCGCTCCCAGGTCTCGAACGAGCGATAGCGCACGCCGGCCTGGGCGTAGTCGTCCTCGGTGCGCGAGGTCTGGTAGCGGCCGAGCTGGCCCTGCACCGGCTGGTGATAGTCATGCGCCGGCTTGGGAGCCTCGGCGAGGCCTTCGCCGACGGTCGAGGGCTCGTAGTTGATGTGCCGGTTCTGGCCGTGACCGTCGACGCCGTAGGTCATCTGGCCGTCGCGCTGGTTGGAGAAAACCTTCACGCCGGGCTGCGGAGCGTTGATCGGCAGCTGCAGGTAGTTGGCGCCGACGCGGTAGCGCTGCGTATCCGAGTAGGACAGCGTCCGACCCTGGAGCATCTTGTCGTCCGAGAAGTCGATACCGTCGACCAGAACGCCGGTGCCGAAGGCCGACTGCTCGACTTCCGCGAAAAAGTTGTCCGGCACGCGGTCGAGCACCATGCGGCCCACCGGCAGGAGCGGGAAGTCTTCGACGGGCCAGAGCTTGGTGTCGTCGAGCGGATCGAACGACAGGTGGTCGTTCGGGCCGTCGGGCATGATCTGCACGCAGAATTCCCACTCGGGGAAATTGCCCTTGGAGATGTTGTCGTAGAGGTCGCGCGTGGCGTGCCCGACATCCTTGCCCTGGATCTCGGCGGCCTGGGCCGAGGTCAGGTTGCGGATGCCCTGCTTCGGCTCCCAATGGAACTTGCAGAGCACGGCCTCGCCCTGGTCGTTGACGAGCTTGTAGGTGTTGACGCCCGAGCCCTCCATCTCGCGGTAGTTCGCGGGGATGCCCCAGGGCGACTTGAGGTGCGTGACCATGTGGATCGCTTCGGGGTGCTGGGCCACGAAGTCGAAGAAGCGCCAGGCCTCCTGCCGGTTGGTCACCGGGTCCGGCTTGAACGCGTGGATCATGTCGGGGAACTTGATCGCGTCGCGGATGAAGAAGACCTTGAGGTTGTTGCCGACGAGATCCCAGTTGCCGTCGACGGTCTTGAACTTCACCGCGAAGCCGCGCGGGTCGCGCTCGGTCTCAGGGCTCTCCTTGGCGCCGGCCACGGTTGAGAAGCGCACGAACATCGGCGTCTTCACGCCGACCTCGTTGAGGACGCGGGCGCGGGTGTACTTGGAAGCCGGCTCGTTGCCGATCTTGCCGTAGGCCTCGAAATAGCCGTGGGCGCCGGCGCCGCGGGCGTGGACGACGCGCTCCGGGATCCGCTCGCGATCGAAATGCGTGATCTTCTCGATGAACTGGTAGTTTTCGAGCGTCGCCGGGCCGCGCTCGCCGACCGTGCGGGTGCTCTGGTTGTCGCGGACCGGATGGCCCTGGCGGGTGGTCAGGATCGGGCGGTTGTCGCTCATGCGCGAAATCTCTCCGTGATGGGGGACGATTCTCAGCCGAAGCTGGAACCGTTCTCGACACGGGATATGGCGCAGGCATCCCCCAGTGGCAAATGCATCGTCGCAAAGGTTGTGATAGGCGCAACCTATGAATGTCGCCGGATTGTCGCTGCGGGACCTCGAATACGTCGTCGCCATCGCCGACGAGACGCATTTCGGGCGGGCAGCCGAACGCTGCAACGTGAGCCAGCCGACGCTGTCCGTGCAGGTACGCAAGCTCGAGACCACCCTCGGCCTCGTGCTGTTCGAGCGCTCGAACCGGCGCGTGCTCCTCACCGAGGCCGGGCAGGCGATCGTGCGCCAGTCCCGCATCGTCCTGGCCGAGGCGCAGCGGCTGCTGGCGATGGCCTCCGAGGGGCGCGGCTCGCCGCTGACCGGGCGGCTGGTGCTCGCCGCAATCCAGACGCTCGGCCCCTACTACTTCCCGCTGGTGCTGCGGCGGCTGCGGGCCGAGTTTCCGATGCTGTCGCTGGCGCTGAGCGAGGCGCGCACCGCCGAGATCCTGGAGGGGCTGCGCGACGGGCGCATCGACGCGGCCCTGGTCTCGCTGCCGATTCCCGCCTCGGGGCTGACGGTGTCGCCGCTGTTCGACGAACCGTTCCTGCTCGCCTGCCCGGCCGACCACGGCCTCGCGCGCGGCGCCCTCGACGCCGGCCGGATCGCGGGGCCGGACCTGCTCCTCCTCGACGAGGGCAACTGCCTGCGCGACCAGACCATCGCCGCCTGCGGCGCCGGCAACGCCTCCGGCCGGCACGCGACCAGCCTGGAGACCCTGCGCTCCATGGTGGCGGCCGGCGCAGGCTTCACCCTGCTGCCGCTGCTCGCGGCCCCCTCGGGTCCCGACCCGAGCGGGCTCACGGTGACGCGGCGCTTCGCAGCGGACGGTCCGGGCCGCACCATCGCGCTGGTCTGGCGCTCGAGCGACCCGCGGGCCGGCGGCCTCGCGCATCTCGCTGCGTTCTTTCGGAGCCATGTCCCCGACGGCACCATTGCCTGCCGGGACGCCGGCCACGCAGCCATGTCGAGCGGTGACAGCTCGGCCTCGGCGGTGTAGCGCCACCCGGTCGCCCGCGCCCGGCCGGCGAAACGCTCCGCAACCTGCAGTAGCCCTTGCCCGATCTCCGCACGGTTTTCCGCTGGATCGCGCTCCTGGCGGCCTCCGCTTTCCTCGCCGCCGCGCTGAATCTCGCACGGTTTCCGGCGGCGCTGCTGCTCGGGCCGATGCTCGTCGCCATTGTCTTCGGAATTCGCGGCGCCGGCCTCGCCCTGCCGCGCCCGCTATTCCTCGCGGCGCAGGCGGTGATCGGTTGCCTCGTGGCCCATTCGATCACGCCCGAGATAACCCGGACCATCGTCGACGATGCTGCTCTGATCTGCGCCGCGGTGTGCGTTACGGTGCTCGCCGGGGCTATCCTGGGCATCATCCTGACGCGGCTCCAGATCCTGCCCGGCTCCACCGCCGCCTGGGGCTCGGCCCCCGGGGGCGCCGCTGCCATGGTCGCGATGTCGGAGGCCTACGGGTCCGACCCCCGCCTCGTTGCCTTCATGCAGTACGTGCGGGTCGCCGCGGTGGTGCTAACCGCTTCTGTCGTCGCGCGTTTCTTCGTGGACGGCTCGGCGCTGCCGGCGGTCGCGGCCGCCGAACCGGCGCCCGCGCTCTCCGTGCTGGCCACCCTCGGCATCGCCGCCCTCGGGGCCGGCCTCGCCATGCTGCTGCACATTCCCGCCGCCGCCCTGGTCGGGCCGATGCTGCTCGGCGCCGTCCTGCATACCACTGGAATCGCAAGCGTTTCCGTCCCCGGCGCGCTGCTCGACGCCGCCTATGCCGGCATCGGCTGGTATGTCGGCCTGCGCTTCAACCGGGAGACGCTGCGGGCGGTCTGGCACGCGCTCCCCGGCATCCTCGTCGCCACCGTCGCGATCATCGTCCTCTGCGGAAGCTGGGCCTGGGGGCTGACCTTCCTGCTACCGATCGATTTCCTCACCGCCTTCCTCGCAACCAGCCCCGGCGGTCTCGACTCGGTGGCGATCATCGCGGTCGGGTCGAAGGCCGACGTGTCGTTTGTGCTGGGCGTTCAGACACTTCGCCTGTTTACGGTGCTGTTGACAGGCCCGATCCTGGCGCGCTGGATCGCCCGCGCGGCACCGGGGCCGGGCGCATGAAGGCCCTGTACATCGCCTTGCTGAACTCTTGGCGCGGCCTCGTCCACGGGGCCCGCACCGAGCGCGCGATCCGTCTCGAACTCATGCTGCTGGCGCTCGGCCTGCCGGCGACCGTCCTGCTCGGTGCGACGCTCTGGATCCGCGTCGCCCTGCTCGCGAGCCTCCTCCTGGTGCTCTGCGCCGAGTTCCTGAACACCGCGATCGAGAAGCTCTGCGACCACCTCCACCCCGGCCACCACGCCCGGATCGGCATCGTCAAGGACCTCGCCTCTGCCGGTGCCTTCGCCGCCCAGATGCTGGCGGCTCTCGTATGGATCGCCGCGGTCATTGATCGGCTCTGAGTCCGTCCTGCTCTCGACGGCATTCGGCTGCTGAAACGGGTAGCCTCTACGCTTCAGGTGCATGACGCCGTTGGTGCGGCTTGCCCGAGGACCGTCGCATGGCAGCTAGTCATCGCTGGTGAATAGCGGAGTAATTTTTGCCATTGGCGCTGCCGATCGGATTTTCCTGATCGATGAAGTCCCGCTATTGGCAATTGTCATCGAAATAAAATATCGCAAAAACATCGATTTACCAGAAATATATTTTATATCATCGCGATAATAACGCCGACTATCCAAGAATAACCACTCCACATTTATCCGACTGCTCCGTTCGGAAAATCGATCCACCGGGTCGGTGGCAGCTTCCGACAATTTTATGCATTCCCACGCCACCCGGGAAAGGGACGCGTCTTAACAAATGAGGTCTTCTTGGCGGCGTCGAAAGCGTGTGGGAATTGGCTCTCGAACATCAGCACAAGGTGATCCTTCCGGCTTTGTGCTGGAACAAGCACCGACCGGATTTCTACGCGGTGACCGACGACGTGTCTCTCGACGGGATCCAGTTCCGCTCCGCCACCACGCCGTTCGTCTCCGAGGTCCTGACCTGCAGCATCCGCGGCGTGGGGCTCGTCGAGGCCCGGGTGGTGCGAGTCGGAGACAATCTCTTCACGGTCAGGCTCTTGGCGGGGCGGGGACAGAGTTCCGCCATCGCCGCCAGCCTCATCGAATTCGGGCGCCAGCAGCGTCCCCATGCGCCGATCCGGACCCATCCTCGGGTCGTGCCCCGCTGCAAAGGGGTCTCGGTGACGCTGGAGAGCGGCGACGTCATGCCGGGGCGGCTCATCGACGTATCGGCGACAGGCGTTGCCCTGCATATCGACGATCCGGCCGCAATCGGCACGACAATCCGGATCGGGCAGATCGCCGCCACGGTGGTGCGGCACATCGTGGGCGGCATGGGAGCGTCGTTCCACGTCCCACTCGATCCTGCGGCCGTGACGGAATCCATCACGTTCTGATACCGACGGCGCCTGCGGCCGTCCGCCATGTCGCGCTGGAAGTCGCGCCGTTGTCCTCGCATCCGGGCGGCCGAGGGCTTAAGTGGGTGCGCGCCGGCTCGGAACGCCGCCGATGCTGCCTACCGTTTCGGAGCCGCCGCAGGGCAGCCCGCCAAGCCCGATGACGTGCCCGTGACCGACTACATCAAGAAAATCCTCTCCTCCCGCGTCTACGACGTCGCCAAGGAGAGCCCGCTCGACCCCATGCCGCGGCTCTCGAAGCGGCTCGGACGACCGGTGCTACTGAAGCGCGAGGACCTGCAGCCGGTCTTCTCGTTCAAGCTGCGCGGCGCCTACAACAAGATGTCGGGGCTGAGCCCCGAGGCGCTGGCGCTCGGCGTCGTCTGCGCCTCGGCCGGCAACCATGCGCAGGGCGTGGCGCTCGGCGCGCAGAGGCTCGGCGTGCGCGCGGTGATCGTGATGCCGCGCACGACGCCGGCCATCAAGGTCGACGCCTGCCGCGCGCGGGGCGCCGAGGTGATCCTGCACGGCGACGCTTTCGATGAAGCCCTGACCGAGGCCCGCCGGCTCGAGGCCGAGCAGAACCTCACCTTCCTGCACCCCTTCGACGACCCCGACGTGATTGCTGGCCAGGGCACCATCGGCATGGAGATCCTGCAGCAGCATTCCGGGCCGATCGAGGCGATCTTCGTGCCCGTCGGCGGCGGCGGCTTGGCTGCCGGCATCGCCACCTTCGTGAAATACCTGCGGCCCGAGACCAAGGTCATCGGTGTCGAGCCGGACGACGCCGCCTGCATGAAGGCGGCCCTCGACGCGGGCGAGCTGGTCATGCTGCCAAGCGTCGGCCTCTTCGCCGACGGCGTCGCCGTCCGGCAGGCCGGTGCCGAAACGTTCCGGCTCTGCCGCGAGCATCTCGACGAAATCATCACCGTCGACACCGACGCGATGTGCGCGGCGGTGAAGGACGTCTTCGACGATACCCGCGCGGTCTCCGAACCCTCCGGCGCGCTGAGCCTCGCCGGAGCCAAGGTCTATGCGGCGCGCGAGGGCGGGGGAGGGGGCACGCTGGTGGCGATCTCGTCCGGCGCCAACCTCAACTTCGATCGCCTCCGCCACATCGCCGAGCGGGCGGAGATCGGCGAGGAGCGCGAGGTGCTGCTCGGCGTCACCATCCCCGAGCGGCCGGGCGCCTACCGCGCCTTCATCGCCGCGTTGGGACCGCGTGCGATCACCGAATTCAACTACCGCTATGCGCGCGAGTCCGAGGCGCAGATCTTCGTCGGCATCAACCTGCCCGGCGGACGCCCGGAGAAACGAGACCTGATCGCCACCCTCACGGGCGCGGGCTACCGCGTTCACGACCTCAGCGACAACGAGATGGCCAAGGTCCATGTGCGCTACATGGTCGGCGGTCGCGCGCAGGGCCTGCCCGACGAGCGGCTCTACCGCTTCCAGTTCCCGGAACGTCCCGGTGCGCTGATGAAGTTCCTCGACGCACTCGGCGACGGCTTCAACATCACGCTGTTCCACTACCGGAATCACGGCGCCGACTACGGTCGCGTGCTCGCCGGGATCGACGTGCCGACGGCCGAGCGGGTCCGATTCGATGCGGCGCTCAAGGCGTTGGGTTACCCGTGCTGCGACGAAACCGTGAATCCGGCCTATCGGTTGTTTCTCGACGACGCATCGCGCTGACGAGCCGTCAGCCCTCCGACGCCTCGACGCTGACGACGTCGGCGTTCTGCCGCAGCTTCGCGGCGATGGCGTCCACGCTGGTGTGCGAGAGGCGGACGAAGGAGATGGTGACCTCCTCGACCTCCGGGTCTGAGCCGGGCTTCACCACGAACTGGCGCACCCGGGAGGCCCGCGCACCGGCGACCGCCTGCAACGTGTCGATCGTCAGCGCGCCGCGCTTCACCGTGAGGCGCAGCACCCGCGTCTGCATCCTCCCGCGCCAGCTCTCCTCGATCGGCTTCACGCCGGCGAGGATGCCGATGACGATCACGGTGGTCGCGATGGCCGGGACGTAGAGCCCGCCGCCGATCGCGAGGCCGATCGCGGCGACGGCCCAGAGGCTCGCGGCAGTGGTCAGCCCCTTCACCACCTCGCCGCGCAGCAGGATCGTGCCCGCGCCGAGGAAGCCGATGCCCGAGACGACCTGCGCGGCGACGCGGGAGGGGTCGAGCACGATGTCCTTGTGGCCGAGGACGTCGGCGAAGCCGAAGGCCGAGACCAGCATGATCAGGCAGGCGCCGACGCAGACCAGCATGTGCGTGCGCAGGCCCGCCGCCCAGAGCAGCCGCTCGCGCTCGAACCCGATCACGCTGCCGAGCGCGCCGGCGAGCACCAGCCGCGCCACCATCTCGGTATTGTTCAGCACGCCGCCGCGTCTCCGGTGCGTTTCGTCCCGTGTGAGACTTCGCCCGCCACGTGCGGTCGGGCAAGCGCCGCGGCCTGAGGCTTGACGCTTCCGCCGGCCCCGGTGCATGGCCACCGCGATTCATCGGGAAAGCCCGTCGCGCTCTGAAAAAGGCCTGCCGATGCCGCCGCTCTTCGCCATTCCCTTCCCGGCCATCGACCCCGTGGCGGTCGCGCTCGGGCCGATCACCATCAAGTGGTATGCGCTGGCCTACATCGCGGGGCTCGTCGGCGGCTGGTTCTACGCGCGCCGCCTCGTTGCCGCCGACTCGCTCTGGGGCGTGGTGAAGCGGCCGAAGCTCGCCGACGTCGACGACTTGATCGTCTGGGTGGCGCTCGGCGTCGTGCTCGGCGGCCGCATCGGCTACGTGCTGTTCTACAATCTGCCGATGTACCTCGACGACCCGACCGAGATCCTGGCCATCCGCAACGGCGGCATGTCCTTCCACGGCGGCTTTCTGGGCGCGATCTTCGCGCTGCTGCTGTTCGCGCGGATGCGCGGGCTCAACGGCTACACCATGCTCGACCTCGCCGCCGTGGTGACGCCGATCGGCCTGTTCTTCGGCCGGATCGCGAACTTCGTAAACGGCGAGCTCTGGGGCCGCCCGGCGCGGGACTTTCCCTATGCGGTCGTCTTCCCCACCGGCGGGGAGGTGCCGCGCTATCCGAGCCAGCTGTTCGAGGCGGGCGCGGAAGGCCTGCTGCTCTTCGTCGTGATGGCGCTCGCCGTGCGCCGCTTCGGCTTCCGCAGGCCGGGGCTCATCGGCGGCATCTTCGTGTTGGGCTATGCGGTCACGCGGACCTTCTGCGAGTTCTTCCGCGAGCCCGATGCGCAACTCGGCTTCCTGTTCGGCGGCGATGTCGGCGCGCTCGGCGGGGGCATCACCATGGGCATGCTGCTCTGCCTGCCGATGGCCGTCGTCGGCCTCACCTACATCGTGCTCGCCGCCCGCGGCGTGACCCGGCCGCGCAACCCCGAGATCGAGGTCCAGGCCGAGGCGGGGCAGATCTGAGCGGGCTCCCACCAGAGCCGGCGCCACTCTTCCGCGAGATCGCGGCGGAGATTCGCGTGAACGGGCCGATCGGCCTCGACCGCTACATGGGCCTTTGCCTCGGGCACCCGGTTCACGGATATTACCAGACCCGCGACCCGCTCGGACGCGAGGGCGATTTCGTCACGGCGCCCGAGATCAGCCAGATGTTCGGCGAACTCGTCGGCGTCTGGATCGCCGCCACCCACGCAGCGATGGGTGCACCCGCGACCCTCAACCTCGTCGAGCTCGGGCCGGGCCGCGGCACGCTGATGGAGGACGCGCTGCGGGCGCTGTGCTCCGCCGCTCCCCGTGCCGGCTTCGACCTGCATCTCGTCGAGACGAGCCCGGTCCTGCGGGCGCTACAATCCGAGCGGCTCCCGGGCGCCGCGCCGCGTTGGCACGACACGGTCGAGACGCTGCCCGACGGACCCGCGATCATCGTCGCCAACGAGTTCTTCGATGCGCTGCCCGTGCGCCAGTTCGAGCGTCGGGAGGCCGGGTGGTGCGAGCACCGCGTCGGCCTTTCGCTCGATGGGACGCAGCTGGTGCGCGGCCTCTCGCCCGATCCCGATCGCACGATCACCCGGGACGCCCCACCCGGTGTCGTTCTCACTCTGCCGAGCGCCGCCCTCGCGACCATGCGCATTCTTGCCGCGCGGCTCGTCCGCCGGGGCGGCGCACTGCTCGCGATCGATTACGGCCATGTCCGGCCCGGTTTCGGCGACACGCTGCAGGCGCTCGCGCGTCACCGTTTCGTCGATCCCCTCGAGCGGCCCGGCGAGGCCGATCTCACCACCCATGTCGACTTCTCGGCGCTGGCCGCCGCCGCTGCGGGGGAGGGCGCCCGCCTCCACGGCCCCATCGACCAGCGCGACTTCCTGGAGGGGCTCGGGCTTCGCCTGCGCGCCGAACGCCTGACGGCCCGGGCCACGCCCGCCCAGGCCGAGGCGATCGCAGCGGCTCATGCACGGCTGACTGATCCGGCGCGGCGCGGCATGGGCACCCTGTTCAAGGTGCTCGGCATCAGCCATCCCTCGCTGGGCGCGCTGCCCGCCTTTCCCGCGACGGCGTGAGGACGGCCCTTTCGCAAACAGATCGCCCGGACCCGCCATGTTCATCGAAGCGCCCGAACTCAGCTCGCACTCCTATGTCCGGCACGCCTTCTTCACGCGGCAGGGTGGGGTCTCCGAAGGGCTCTACGCCTCGTTGAACGGCGGCATCGGCTCGCGGGACGAACCCGCAAGCGTCGTCGAGAACCGGGAGCGGATGTGCGCACAGCTCGCGCTCCCCGCGAGTGCTTTGGTCAGTCTCTACCAGGTCCATTCGAACCGCGTCGTCACCGTCGAGGCGCCGTTCCCCCTCGATGCGCGCCCGCAGGCCGACGCGATGGTGACGCGGGTGCCGGGTCTGGCGCTCGGCATCGCCACGGCGGATTGCGGTCCGATCCTTTTTGCCGATCCCGAGAACCGCGTCGTCGGCGCGGCCCATGCCGGTTGGAAGGGCGCGCTCACCGGCGTAATTACCAACACCGTCGCCGCCATGGAAGATCTCGGGGCCGAGCGCGGCCGGATCGTCTCCGTGCTGGGGCCGACGATCGCGCAGGCCGCCTACGAGGTCGACGAGGAGTTTCTCGCACGGTTCCGCAGCGAGGCCCCGGGATCGGAGCGCTTCTTCGCCGAGGGCGAGCGGGCAGGGCACGCACGGTTCGACCTGCCGGGCTTCATCCTGTCCCGGCTGCATGAGGCAGGGATCGGCGAAGCCGCGGTTCTCGGCCTCTGCACCTATGCCGACGAGCTGCGCTTCTACAGCTATCGGCGGGCCACTCACCGCGGCGAGGCCGATTACGGCCGCTTGATCTCCGCGATCGCCCTGACGCCGTGAGTTGCAGCGGGCCGGCAAGCTGAACCGTGTGTGCGGACGCACATCACACCAACCGGTCGTATCGCTACCTCCACTGCGGAACTTGGCCGTAAGGGTTCCACCCTGCGACAACTTGTCCAAGAAAACAGGGGAAAAAAGCTCGGCAGTAAGTGAACCTTGACCGTTTGGTGGCGTTCTAGCCTCAAGTAGCCAAGGGAAAGGCAACCACTGCCACAAAGGGGCCGCCTTCGGGACGGTCGGCGTGGTTGCTCTGCAACAGCATCTCTTCGGTTGCTGGAATAGATACGGGGAACCGCGCCGGACCGGCCCTGAGGGGTGCGCCGACGCAGAGTAAAGGGACCAGTACGATGAAATCGATCCTCCGGGCGTCCACCGCCTTCGCTGCCATTGCCTTCGTCGGCTCGGCCTTCGCCGCCGACCTTCCGCGCCGCGCTGCGCCGCCGCCGGTCTTCGTTCCGGTGCCCGTGTTCACCTGGACGGGCTTCTACGCCGGTTTCAACGCCGGTTACGGCTTCGGCACCAGCGACAGCAACGCTCCGACCGTCGTCGGCGCCGCTGCCAGCACCGGCATCTTCGCAAGCCCGGCCGGCCTGCAGCCCGGCGTTCTCGCCTTCAGCAACCGCAACAACAACGAAGGTTTCGTTGGCGGTGGCCAGATCGGCTACAACTACCAGTTCACGCCGGGTTCGGGCTTCGTCGTCGGTATCGAGGCCGACGCCCAGTACGCCGATTTCGGCCGTGATCGTAACCGCTTCGCCTTCGCCACCGCTGCCGGCGGCGGCATCGTGCCCGGCACCACCGTGTTCAACCCGTCGGGCCTGTCGGGCCTCGACTACTTCGGCACGGTCCGCGGCCGTCTCGGCTACGCCTTCGACCGCACCCTCGTCTACGCAACGGGCGGCTTCGCCTACGGCGCCGGCGGTGGCAGCGATTTCGGTCTCCCGAACGGCTCCAGCGACGACTTCAAGACCGGTTACGCTGTCGGCGGCGGCGTCGAGTACGCTCTCCCCACCGACTCGTTCCTGAACTTCTTCAAGTCCTCGGCCGTGACGTTCAAGATCGAAGGTCTCTACGTGAACCTCGACCAGGGCAACGGCCTCAACGGCGCCTTCGCTCAGAACGCTGCCGGCCGCACCATCTCGATCAGCTCGCCTGACGTCGCGCTGGTCTCCGGTGCCGCCCGCACCCGCGACACCGACTTCGCCGTCGTCCGCGCCGGCGTGAACTACAAGTTCGGCTCGTACTAAGACCCGACTGGACGGCGATCCTCGCGGTCGAGCCCGATCAGTCCTACCGCTTCGGTATCGTTCTGGAAGCCCGGCCTCACGGCCGGGCTTTTCGCGTTTCGAGGTGGGTAGGCCCGATCGGCTCCGGCGCGAGTTCCTTCCCCCGGCTCCGTACGCATCGCAAATTTTACACGGCCCCCTGACAAAGCCATCGCAGCCCCCCATGTCGTAGGCGACAAGCGGTGGCGCTGCTGCCGCCCGCCCTCAGGAGGACGGCCATGAACAGCGAAGAACGCGACATCATCAACGGAATCTTCCAGCGCTTGGAACAGGCCGGAAACCAGCAGCGCGACGCCGATGCCGAGCGCTTCATCGCCGAGAAGTTGCGCACCCAGCCATATGCACCCTACGCGATGGCCCAGCTGATCTACGTGCAGGAGGAGGCGATCAAGAGCCTCAACCAGCAGCTCGAGCAGGCGCGGCAGCAGGCACAGGCGCAGCCTCAGGGCGGCGGTGGCTTCCTGTCGAGCATCTTCGGCGGGGGCGGTTCACGCCAGGACCCGCAGCCGCAGCAGCGGCCGGGCGGTCAGCCCTGGGGTAACCAGGGCGGCTACGGCGGTCCGCAGCAGGGTGGCGGCTACGGCGGCCAGCCGGGATACGGCGGTCCGCAACAGGGCGGCCCATGGGCCGGACAGGCGCAGCAGCCTCCTGCGCGCGGCGGCGGTTTCCTCGCATCCGCGCTGCCGATGGCAGCGGGCGCGGCCGGCGGCATGCTGCTCGGGAGCGCGCTCTCGAACGCATTCGCTGGCGGTCACTCGCATCTCGGCAGCTCGGCGGCTGCCGGGCTCGGCGGCGGAGACACCGTCACGGAGAACAACTTCTTCGGAAGTGACGGCGGTGGCGGCAACCAGGATCTCGGCTCGGCGCTCGGCGGCGGCAGCGATACCGGCGGCTTCGACGACGCATCCTTCGACAGCGATCCCGGCGGCGATTTCGGCGGCGGCGGGGAAGACGACTGGGTCTGATCGCCGGAGCAGGGACTTCAAGAAGAACCCCCGGCGCCGCTCACACGGTGTCGGGGGTTCTTTTGTGCGGCGATGTCAGAGCACCTCGACGCGTGTGCCCACCGACGTGCGCTGATAGAGGTCGATGACGTCCTCGTTCATCATCCGGATGCAGCCGGACGACACCGCTTGGCCGATCGTGTGCGGCTCGTTGGTGCCGTGGATGCGGTAGAGCGAAGAGCCGAGATACATCGCCCGCGCACCAAGCGGATTGCCGGGGCCGCCCTCCATGTGGCGGGGCAGATCGGGGCGGCGCGCCAACATCTCCGAGGGTGGCGTCCAATCCGGCCATTCGCGCTTCTGGCTGATGGTCTTGGTGCCGGTCCAGAGGAAGCCGGGCCGGCCGACGCCGATGCCGTAGCGGATCGCCCGGCCGCCGTCCTGTACGAGATAGAGGTGCTTGGCGTTCGTATCGATCACGATCGTGCCCGCGCGCCGCGCGCCGGGAAATTCGACGACCTGCCGCTCGTAGCGCGGGTCGATCGCACGGCCGATCGCCACCTCCTGCGGCTCCGGGCGGGAGGGGAGGGCGGCGAGGCGGGTGTGCGGCGTCGCTGCCTCCGGGCTATGCCCCGAATAGGGGTCGCCGTCGGGGTAACGCATCGCATCCGGGCCTCCGTAGCCGTAGGCCGCCGGATGCTGCGGCAGAGTCCCGTCGTCGCGCAGACCCCGGCCGCCGCGGGGGACGATGGGTGCGGGTCCGTCGCCCGTCATCAGGTACTCGATGAAGCCGCCGCCATACTGGCCGGATCGGGACTGGGCCTCGGCCACATGGCCCGAGATGAGGGTGGCGAGCGCCGCCGCCGACACGGTTACCGCCAAACGCATCGCGCGTGGTCCTTTCAGCATCCGAAATGAATCAGAAGCGCCCGTGCCGCCGACGACTGCGCCGCGCTCCTGTCTCGATGATCGGGCGGCAAGGCGAGAAAGCCGTGAAAAAACGTAGTGAATCGTTCACGACGGCGGAGCTTCGGTGAAAGCTCGTGAATTCCAAATATCGCTTTGTATCAATGCGTTATCTGTTGAACGCGATTTGCGTCGTCGAAGGTGTCGAGGGCGCGCGGCGCGGAATGATCCGATTCGTCGTCAACACTGCGTAAACTCCGGCCGCGGAAGTCGGACATTCAGGAAATGGAAACCGTTTTCGGTAATCCTGCCTCGACACCCTCGACATGGGCCGCAGCCGACCGATGACCGCAAAGCGATACCGCATCGAGGACACCCTCGGCCTGACCTCGGACATGACGTCGGAGATGGAAGCCGCCTCGCCCGCGCGAGCGGCCCAGCTCGATGAAATCCTGGCTGCGATCCAGGATCTGCGGCGCATCACGCAGGCCAGCACCGGCGAGACCATCGACGCCTGCCGGCGCGAACTGACCGAAGCCTTCTCCATGCGCTCCGAACTCGACCTGATGAAGGATGCGATCACCCGCACCAAGCAGGAGATCGCCAACCTCCATCGCTCGGACAGCGCCGGGAAGGGAATGAAACGGGTCGCAGGTGAACTCGACGCCGTGGTCGAATCGACCGAGGCTGCGACGTCCACGATCCTCGGCGCGATCGAGGAAATCGAGACCAATGCCAACATGCTGCGCGGCCAGCGTCTTCCGCGGGCGACGCAGGCCCATGTCGACGTCATCCTCGAGCGGGTGATCGTCGCCTACGAGGCCTGCAACTTTCAGGACCTGACCGGCCAGCGCATCAGCAAAATCGTGAGCGTGCTGAAGTTCGTCGAGGAGCATCTCGACCGGATGATCGAGGCCTGGAGCGGTCTCGACAGCTTCCGCGAGCTCATCTCGGTCGATACGCCGCCGCCCTCCGAGGACGACGAGAGCTCGCTCCTCAACGGCCCGAAGCTTGCCGAGGATGCCGGCCACGTCGATCAGACGGATATCGACGCCCTGTTCGGCTGACCTGCGCGCCGCCGGCCCTTCCAAGCGGAATCGCCGGACCTTACATCGGGGCCATGAGCCGCCACGCGCCCCGATCTGCCCAAGGTGACGTTCCGCCGGACGCGTTCGACGCCGCCGAGGACGACGAGACCGAGGCTCCGGCTCTCGACGATGCGGCCGAGATCGACTTCGATTTCGAGCCCGGGGCGGTCGCCGCCGGCACCGAGGTCATCAAGCGGTTCTGGTCGACCCTTCCGACATCGCCCGGCGTGTACCGGATGTTCGATGCCAAGGGCGACGTCCTCTACGTCGGCAAGGCCAAGAGCTTGAAGGCCCGCGTCGGCTCCTATGCCCGGGGCCAAGCCCATTCGAACCGCATCGCCCGCATGATCGGGCAGACGGCGGCGATGGAGTTCGTCACCACCGCAACCGAGACCGAGGCGCTGCTGCTCGAGGCGAACCTCATCAAGCAGCTGAAGCCCCGCTTCAACGTGCTGATGCGGGACGACAAGTCGTTTCCCTATATCCTGCTGACCTCCGAAGGGCCGGCTCCGCAGATCGTCAAGCACCGCGGCGCGCGCCGCCGGAAGGGCAGCTATTACGGCCCCTTTGCCAATGTCTGGGCGGTCAACCGCACGGTGAACGCCCTGCAGCGCGCCTTCCTGCTGCGCACCTGCTCCGACAGCTACTACGAGAACCGCTCGCGGCCCTGCCTGCTCTTCCAGATCAAGCGCTGCGCCGGCCCCTGCACCGGCGAGATCTCGGAGGCGGATTACGCCGGCCTCGCCGAGAACGCGCAGGCCTTCCTGTCCGGCAAGTCCAACGCCGTGAAGGACCGCATGCGGGAATCGATGCAGGAGGCCTCCGAGGCGATGGAGTTCGAGCGCGCCGCGCGATTCCGCGACCGGATCGCGGCACTCTCGACGGTGCAGGGTGTGCAGGGTGTCAACACGCAGGGCGTCGAGGAGGCCGACGTGTTCGCGCTCGACGAACAGGCCGGGCAGTTCTGCATTGAGGTGTTCTTCTTCCGGAACTTCCAGAACTGGGGCAACCGCGCCTACTTCCCCAAAGCCGACCGCTCCATGAGCGCCGACGAGGTGCTCGCCTCGTTCATCGGCCAGTTCTACGACGACAAGCCGGCGCCGCGCGTCGTGCTGACGAGCCATGCCGTCGAGGAGGCCGAACTCGTCGCCGCCGCCCTGTCGAGCCGCGTCGAGTACCGCGTCGACATCCACCAGCCCCAGCGTGGCGAGCGCAAGGCGCTGGTCGACTACGCGCAGCGCAACGCCAAGGAGGCGCTCGGCCGCCGCCTCGCCGACACCGCCTCGCAGGGCAAGCTGCTGGTGGCGCTGGGCCAGGCCTTCGGCCTGGACAAGCCGCCGCGCCGCATCGAGGTCTACGACAACTCGCACATCTCTGGTACGAACGCCGTCGGGGCGATGATCGTCGCCGGCCCGACCGGCTTCATGAAGACGCATTATCGCACCTTCACGATCAAGTCGGAGGAGCTGAGCCCGGGTGACGATTTCGGGATGATGCGCGAGGTGCTGCACCGCCGCTTCAAGCGCCTCGTCAAGGAGTCGCCGCGTACGCCGAAGGAAGCCGCGCTCGCCGCGAGCGAGGGCGGCGCGCCGGAGCCGGTCCCCGAGCCGGAGGCCGACAGCGAAACATTTCCCGCCTGGCCCGACCTCGTCCTGATCGACGGCGGCAAGGGTCAGCTCGAGGCCGCCCGCTCGATGCTGGAAGAAGTCGGCGTCACCGATCTGGCGCTTGCCGGAATCGCCAAGGGCCGTGACCGCGATGCCGGCCGCGAGACCTTCTTCATTCCCGGCAAGCCGCCGTTCAAGCTGCCGCCGCGCGATCCGACCCTCTACTTCGTGCAGCGCCTGCGCGACGAGGCCCACCGCTTCGCCATCGGCACCCACCGGGCCAAGCGCAAGCGCGAGATGGTTCGCAATCCCCTCGACGAGATCGCCGGCATCGGGCCGACGCGCAAACGCGCGCTTCTCCACCATTTCGGGACCGTGAAGGCGATCCAGAGGGCGGCGCTCGAAGATCTCGCCCAGGCTCCGGGGGTGAATGCCGCGACGGCGAGGGCCGTCTACGATTTCTTCCATACGAACGCCTGAACCCAAATGCTCAGGCCTCCTTGCCAAACGCCGCGGTTGACGCCCCCGCGAGCGCATGATTTCACCTCGCCGATGAACGCGGTCTTTCCCCGAAGGCGCTCGCAGGCCTGGACGCTGGCGAACTGCCTGACCTATGGCCGCCTCGTCGCGGTGCCGGTGCTGGTCGCCCTGTTGTTCTGGCCGGACGAGATCGGGGCGCGGTTCGCCGCGCTCGCGATCTTCATCGTGGCCGGCATCACCGATTATCTCGACGGCTATGTCGCCCGCGCCTACGCGCAGAGTTCGGCCCTCGGCCGGATGCTCGACCCGATCGCCGACAAGCTCCTGGTCGCGGCCTGCCTGCTGATGCTCGCCGCAGACCACACCATCTCCGGCTTCTCGCTGTGGGCGGCGATCGTGATCCTGTGCCGTGAGGTGCTGGTCTCGGGGCTGCGTGAGTATCTCGCCGAGCTGAAGGTCGGCGTGCCGGTGAGCAAGGTCGCGAAGTACAAGACGACCCTGCAACTCGTGGCCCTGGGTTTCCTCGTCGCGGGGCCGGCCGGCGAGACCATCCTGCCGCACACGGTCGATATCGGCCTCGTCCTGCTCTGGATCGCCGCAGCCCTCACGCTCTACACCGGCTGGGACTACATGCGGGCCGGAATCCGGCACGTCATCCACGAGCCTTGAGACGATCGGTCGAACAATGAAGCTCGTGTATTTCGCCTGGGTCCGCGAACGGATCGGCAAGGCCGACGAGACCGTCACCCCGCCACCCGGCATCGACACCATCGCCGGCCTCGTGTCCTGGCTGAAGACCCACGGCGAGGAATACGCCTACGCCTTCGAGAACGAGGGTGTGGTCCGCGCCGCGATCGACCGGGTGCACGCCCGGCCCGACAGTCCGATCACGGGCGCCGCCGAGATCGCCTTCTTTCCACCGATGACGGGCGGCTGAGCTTAGGAAGGGATGCCGTTGAGCGTGGTGCCGTCGATATCGGCGGTCCGCCCAGGGCGGCTCGGCTTCGCCACCGGCTTTGCAGACGGCGTTCTCGCCGACCGAAACGGCCGATAGCCGTCCATCGTTGTCGTACGCTAAGACATCGGAATAGAGGGTTGAATGCCGGCTTCTGTGGCAATCAGCATCCACGAATGAAATTCTATCGTGAGCAATAGCGTCTCACCGCGATTGCGCATCTCGCACCCACGCGACGATGCCGTCCGGAGACCGAAAATCCTCGAGTGCGTGGACGCGGGCTGCGGGTAGAGCGTCGCGCGCCATCGTTGCGAGCGCATGGCCGGGGCCGAGTTCCAAGACCTGATCGACGCCGTATTCGCGGCATGCCACGAGACATGCCGCCCAATCGAGGGTCTGCGAGATCTGAAGCGCCAGCTTTTCCAGCCCGGCCTTGGCAGCAAACACCGTCGTCCCATCGAGACCGCTGATGAGGCGCGGCGCACCAGGCCCGGGGCGGCACGGCTCCTCCTGCGCGAGAACATCACGAAACCGATCTGTCGCAGCCTTGAGTCGCGGCGTGTGCGAGGGCGTGTGGACGGGGAGGACGACGGCGCGCTGCGAACCGGCGCCGACGGCTTCCCGGCAGAGAGCGTCGAGCGCATCCCGCTTTCCTCCGACGACGCTGCTGTCCGGGGCATTGCGGATAGCGAGGTGGCAGTCGTGGCGGCGGGCCATGCTTTCCACCAGATCGAGGGGAAGTCCACGAAGGCCCGCGAGGCCGAAGCCATCGCCCGAAGCTGCGTCCATCGCCTCTGCGCGCGTGGCGGCAAGACGCAGCAAGGTGTCTGAAGGAAATCGCCCCGCGACGCCCCAAGCGGCGAGATCGCCGATACTGTAGCCGGCCACGATCACCCGCTTCGGACCAGCCGCCTCCACGACCGCCCAGCCGGCGAGGGCGGCGACGCAGCACAGGATCTGCCCGGTGCGGTTCTCGTGCAGCGCCTTGCCGCCGGCCCTTGCGAGGTCGCGCGGATCGGTGCCGCCGAGAAGCGGCGTTGCGGCCTGGAAAACAGGCTGAGCTTCGATGCAATCGGCCGTCAGGTCGAACATGCCCGGATGTTGGCCGCCTTGACCGGACAGGAGTACGGCAAGGCTCACGGGCCGACCTCTTCGACGGCGTCGACGAACAGCGTCATCGCCAGCAGATCCGCCGCACCACCGGGACTCAGGTTGCGCGCGACGAAGGCGTGATGCAGCCGCACAGCCTCCTTCAGCCAATCGTCGCAGGAGATGCCCCCGCGCGCGGCGAATCCGGCCGCCGCCTCGCGCGCGAAGCGGTAGCCCGCCTCTCCCCCACGGTGGAGCAGGTTGGTGTCCTGCAATTGCGCGATCAGAGCGAGACAGGCTTCGACCCTGGCCGCCTCCGGATTGTCGGGCTGAGCGACCCGGCCGCGGCGCAAGGCGGGCAGCCCGACGCGATAGAGCGTTGGAAAGCCCGCCGCAGCCTCTGCCGGCGCACCGCCGATGCGGTAGCGTTGCCGGACCCTTGCGCCGGGCATGTGCAGCAGGGCCGGCCCACCGAGAATGTCTGTTGCGTAACGGGCACGCACATGAGCGCAGAGCACACCCGGACCCAAGGGGGAGCCTCCGTCGTCGAGGGCGCCTGCCGCCGCGACGAGCAGCCCGAGGCCGAAGATCGCGCCGCGATGCGTATTGATGCCTGCCGTCGCCGTCCGCATGGCGGATTCCGCGTCGAGACCGATTCGGCGCAGAGCGTCCATGCCGCGATCCTCGGCGCCTGCACGCGCCAGTTCTTCGAAGTAAGGCTCGAGCGCTGCCGCACTCGCCTCGAAGGTCGATGCGTCCATGTCGGCGTGGCTGCCGCTGTCGACGCGGCTGACGAGGCCGGGTTTGGGGTAGGTGTCGAGTTCGAGCCGCAAGGCGTCGACTGCCAGGCGCGCGATGCGCTTCTGGCCGCAAGGCGTGGGCGTGGGCGTGGGCGGGGCAGGCCAGGCGACGGCTGCGCTCACGCCGCGATGCTCGCGCGCAAGGCCGCGGCCGGACGCATGTCCAGGCGGTCCCGATACTTGACCAGCACCTCGCCGTCCTCCGGCGCCTCGAACAATTCCCGCCAATGGATGCCGGCGCCGTCGGGCAGGATCAGTTCACCGTCCAGGCGCATCGGGGTCTTGGCCGCGACGTCGGCGATCTCGCCGAGCAGGCATGGCGGGAGCTTGTCGGCGAGCGGCCAGAGGAGATCGAGGTCCGAGGCCGGCGTCAGGTAGGCGAGGCCGGTCATGGCCTGCCAGAGCAGCGCGCCGAACGGGCGCGGCACGACGCCATGACGTCCGCCAACGGCGATCAGCGCTTCGATCGACGAACGCCAAGCGGGCGGAGCCACATCGGCAACATCCGCGAGACTCGGCGCCGGGCACGGTTCGAGCGCGTCGGGCCGCAGAACGATGCCGATCCGCCGCTTGCCGTCGCCGGGCGGCAGAGGCAGCCCGAGCGGCACCGTGAGGCGGTCTTCGCCAGCGTTGCGACGGCGCACGATCAAAGGTCGGCGCTTGTGCGCCCAGGTTTCAACGTGGGGCACGCCCTCCAGGTCTGGACGCCCGCGAAGGTGCGTCGCCCACGACGCGGGATCGATCCTGAAGAGGTCGTGGCGACGGAGGCTGTCAGGCACCGCGCGCCTGCTCTGCGACGCGCGCGGCAACGTCCTGGGCGGCCGGACGGCCGCCGCGCTCACGGCCGAGCCGGTCGCGGTGGTCGCCCTGCGGCAGATTGCCGATCAGATTGCGGATCTGGCCGTCGAGTGGCTTGCCCGGATCGAGCACGACATGGACGGCGCCGGTCGCGACCATGTTGTCGAGCCCCGGCGCGAAGACCGGGGTCGATTTCGCCATGTCCTCGAGCTTGTCCAGCGGGAGTTTGGTCACGCGTGCGACGGAGGGCAGGTCCATGACGCTTGGATGGGCCCCCGGCAGTGCGGCGAGCACGCGGGTGGCGAGCGCGGTCGCGATGAAGGCGCCAGCCGCCGAGTGGCCGTAGATCAGACCGATCGTCGGATGCCCGGAGTGGTTTGCGAGGAGCAGCGACTTGGCCAGATGGGCGAGACACTCGTTGAGGCCGAGCAGTTCGTCGCGCCGGCTCATGCGCTGGCTGTCCGAATCGATCGCCACGAGGATCGGTGCGCGATCGCCCGCGCGGATCGCTTCCAGCACGGCCGCCGACAGCGTCAACGCCTCGTCCACGCCGAGCGGTGTGGTGCCGTCGATACCGACGACATGAAGCGGATGCCCGTCGAGGCTGCCGCCGCCGGTGACGAGGCCGTTCTCGACGACGACCGAATGGCCGTCCGGAAACAGCGAGGCGAGGATTTCAGCGAGCGTCATGGGAGGCCTCCGTCACGCCTGCCACGGTTTCCGCGAAGGCGGCCGTCGTCATGGACGGGATCGCGTCGGGATCGTTGACGCCGAGCCGAGCCCAGATCTCCGTGGCGTCGCGGCAATCGCCGAACCGCACCAGGCGTGACTCCAGGCGTGCCTGCTCGGCGTCCAGGGTCGCGAGGTCGAAGGCCGGAGCGTGCCCGATCAGGTCGAGCGCGGCGGCACGGAAGGCGGAAACGGAATCGTCGACATAGGCGTCGGCTCCCCCGATCAGCCTGCGGTGCTTTCCGCCCATGGTACGCCAGACCAACGCCCGGTCGCGCGAGTCGAATTCCTCCGCACCCTTGTTCGTCTCGATCACTTCAGGACCGGAGACCGAGATGCGCCCGCTTTCCGAAACGGCAAGGCGTGAACAGGTGCCGGCGATGAGGCCGCCGCCTCCGTAGCAGCCGGACCGGCCGCCGATCAGTCCGATCACCGGCACGCCGGCCGCGCGTGCATCGACGATGGCACGCATCGTCTCGGCAATCGCGGTTTCGCCGGCATTGGCCTCCTGCAGCCGGACGCCGCCGGTATCGAGCAGGATCAGCACCGCGTCCGGCTTCACGTCGAGCGCGGCGCGAAGCAGGCCGACGAGCTTGCCTCCGTGCACTTCGCCGAAGGCGCCGCCCATGAAGCGGCCCTCCTGGGCGGCGATGAGCACGGGCTTGCCGTCGAGGGTGCCGCGGCCCGTGACGATGCCGTCGTCGAAGGCGCGCGGCAGGTCGAAGAGCGGCAGATGCGGACTCATCCGCCGCTCGGCAGGGCCCAGGAATTCGACAAATGTGCCTGCGTCGAGAAACGCAGAGAGGCGCTGACGGGCCGTGGCCTCGTACCAGCTCACCGCATTCGGATCGGGAAGAGCCATGCTCAAGCCTCCATCAAGCGGGCGCCCTGCAACAGGCGCAGGGAAACGGTGTCGGGGCGCGCGCCGCCATCGTTGATGCTGATGCGCAAGCCGCCGGGCTGCGCACGCGCGACGAAGTCGGCGACCACGGCTTCCCAGACATCGCCGAAGCCGTTGATCGGCGTTTCGATCGCGATCTCGCACGAATCGGGTGCCAGGATGCGCTCCAGCAAGACTTCGAGATTGCCCGATGCGACGACACCGGTGATCGCTTGCGAGGTCGTGCCGCCGAGCGGCTTCGTCGTCGTGTGGCGGAAGGTCAGCGTTTCCATGGGGTAACCCTCACCAGTTTCGGAACCGGGCCGGCGGCTCGTAAAGACCACCCGACCAGTGCACGAGATCCTTGATCGACCTGGCCGCCAGCAGGGAACGGTCGGCGTCGAGCGGTTCGATGCCGAGATCTTCCGGACGGCGAACGATGCCGCGCGATCGCAGCTCTTCGACCTTCGCCTTGTCGCGTCCGCGCCCGACCTCGGTGTAACCGGCCACGCCGCGGATCGCCTGTTCGCGCTCGTCGGCGTCACGGCAGAGCAGGAGGTTCGCGATGCCCTCCTCGGTGACGATGTGGGTGACGTCGTCGCCGTAGATCATCACCGGAGCGAGCTCCAACCCGATCTTTTTCGCGAGTTCGAGGGCGTCGAGACGCTCGACGAAGGTCGGCACGAGCTTGTCGCCGAAGGTCTCGACGAGCTGTACCACGAGCTTGCGCCCGCGCATCAAGGCCGGATCGCCGGTGATCTGCGCCTCTCGGCCCGCCTTCATCCAGGTATCGGAGGGGTGGCGCCGCCCATGCGGGTCGGAGCCCATATTGGGCGCGCCGCCGAAACCAGCGACGCGGTTCGTCGTGATGGTGGAGGAGTGGCCCATCAGGTCGATCTGCAAGGTCGCGCCGATGAACATGTCGCAGGCATAGAGCCCGGCGGTCTGACAGAAGGCGCGGTTCGAGCGCAGCGAGCCGTCGGCGCCGGTGAAGAACACGTCCGGCCGCTCACGGATGTAGCGGTCCATGCCCACCTCCGAGCCGAAGCAATGCACCTGCTCCACCCAGCCCGACTCGATCGCCGGGATCAGCGTCGGATGCGGGTTGAGCGCCCAATGCGTCGCGATCTTTCCCTTGAGGCCAAGTCTCTCCCCATAGGTCGGAAGCAGCAGTTCGATCGCCGCCGTCCCGAAGCCGATTCCATGATTCAGCCTGCGGATGCCGTATTCCGCATAGATCCCCTTGATCGCCATCATGGCCATCAGGATCTGTGTCTCGGTCATCGCGGCCGGATCGCGGGTGAAGAGCGGCTCCACATAAAAGGGCCTATCCGCCTCGACGACGAAATCGACGCGGTCACCCGGGATGTCGACGCGGGGGACTTTTTCGACGATCTCGTTGACCTGGGCGATGACGACGCCGTTCTTGAAGGCGGTGGCCTCGACGACCGTCGGCGTGTCTTCGGTGTTCGGCCCGGTATACAGATTGCCGTCGCGATCGGCCGATACGCCGGCGATCAGCGCGACGTTCGGCGTCAGATCGACGAAGTAGCGGGCGAACAGCTCCAGATAGGTGTGCACCGCACCGAGTTCGATCTGACCGCCATAGAGCATCTTGGCGATGCGGCCGCCCTGCGGGCCGGAATACGAGTAGTCGAGCCGCTTCGCGATCCCCTGCTCGAAGACGTCGAGATGCTCCGGCAGCACGATGCCTGACTGCACCATGTGCAGGTCGTGGATCTTCGCCGGATCGCAGGCGCTCAGGCCACGTGCGAGGCAATCGGCTTGCTTCTGGTTGTCGCCCTCCAGGCAGACTCGATCGCCCGGCTTCAGGACGGCCTCCAGCAGATCGACGACGGAGGCGGCCGCGACGACCTTGCCGCCGCTCCGTCCGTCCGAATGCGCGCGACCGGCAGCGATTCGCGCATCCCGATCCGCACGCTGCTTCCGCCAATCCACCATCGGTCCCTCCGGGGCATTGCGTATACGAAGACGCCTAAATTCCGCATTGCAGAATTTTTATGCAGCCATCTCAGCCATTTTTGTATCCTCTATTGCGGTTTTGTCAATCAAATGTATACAGAATGAAACATAATGCGAATCACGAGGCCGCAGGAGGCGACGCCCATGGACGCCGTATACCGAACCAACGCCGATGCTCCCGGTCGGACGCCGTGCTTCCTCCTTTGCGCGGATGTGAAGCCATGATCATCCTCGGTGTCGCGCTTCTCGCAACCTGCACATTGATCGGCGTCTATCTCGGCGATCTGCTCGGTGCCGCGCTCGGTGTGAAGGCCAATGTCGGCGGTGTCGGCATCGCGATGATCTTGCTCATCGCTGCGCGCGTCTGGCTGAAGAACCATGGCCGCCTGACGAAGGGCGTGACCTTCGGGGTCGAGTTCTGGGCCGGTCTGTATATCCCGATCGTCGTGGCCATGGCTGCGCAGCAGAACGTGGTCGCAGCGGCGAGCGGCGGCCCGATCGTACTCATCGCCGCGACCGGGTCGCTCGTACTCTGCTTCGGCTGCGTGGCGCTGTTGAGCCGGTTCGGCCGCCGGCCGGAAGACGACCACTGGGCCGAACATGGCGGCTCCGTCATTGCCGGTGATGCCGAAGAACTGCCGCCCCCCAAGGGTACGGACGCCAAGACGACCGTCGAGCCGGTGCGAGACGCATCCGCCTCCGCGATTTCTGCTGGCCGGAGGCTTTGAGCACGATGTTGCACGGGATCGAACACGTCTTCATCGAGCAGAGCCTCGTCGCGGCCTTCGCCCTCGTCGGCGGGCTGATGCTGCTCTCCAACTTCGCCGCCAAGCACCTGACCAACGGGCGCGTGCACGGCTCGGCGATCGCCATCGTTCTCGGCCTCGCACTCGCCTATTTCGGCGGCTTGTATACGGGCGGAAAGAAGGGGGTCGCCGACATCCCGGCGCTCGCCGGTATCGGCCTGATGGGTGGGGCGATGCTGCGCGACTTCGCGATCGTCGCCACCGCTTTCGAGGTCGATGTTGCCGAAGCTAAGCGGGCCGGCCTGGTCGGTGTTCTGGCACTCGCGCTCGGTACGCTGCTGCCCTTCCTGGTCGGCGTGGCGACGGCGATCGCCTTCGGATACCATGACGCGGTCTCGATCACGACGATCGGCGCAGGCGCCATCACCTACATCGTCGGTCCGGTCACGGGCGCCGCTATCGGAGCGGATTCCACCGTGATGGCGCTCTCGATCGCCACCGGCGTCACCAAGGCGGTCATGGTGATGGTCGGCACGCCGTTGGTCGCCAAGTTGATCGGCCTCGACAATCCGCGCTCGGCCATGGCCTATGGCGGCCTGATGGGCACGGTGAGCGGCGTCGCGGGCGGGCTCGCGGCCACGGATCCCCGGCTCGTACCTTATGGTGCTCTGACCGCGACGTTCCACACCGGCATCGGCTGCCTCGTTGGCCCGTCGATCTTCTTTCTTACGGTGCGGGCGCTGGTCGGCTAGATCACGCCGCGTTTTGATCGAATCGATCAAAACGCAGAAAACGCGATCGATTCAAAAGTTTAGAGCAGGCTGCGAAAAGCCGTGGCCACGTTTTCGCAGCCTGCTCTAGGCTGAAACAGCGGGCGAGGACGATGGATTCGGGATCGGTCGGGGATCGCGGTCTGCTCTCCGATCACGTTCGCAACGCGCTGACCGACGCAATCGCCAGCGGCAACCTCGCCGCAGGCACCGCGCTCGACGAGCAGGAATTGGCGGATCGGTTCGGCGCTTCGCGGACCCCCGTGCGCGAGGCGCTGCGCCAGCTCGCATTCAATGGCCTCGTCGAATTGAGGCCACGGCGGGGCGCCGTCGTCATGCGCACCACGCCCGAGCGCATCGGCGACATGTTCGAGACGACGGCCGAAATCGAGGCGATGTGCGCGCGGTTGGCGACCTACCGGATCACGCCATTGGAGCGCAGTCGCCTCATCGACCTCCACGAGGCCTCGGCCCCGATGGCGGAGAGGAGCGACTTCGATGCGTATGATGCGCTGAATCGCGAATTTCACGAGACGCTCTACCGAGCGACGCACAATGCGTTCATGGCGGAACAGGCGCTCGCAATTCGCTCCCGGCTCTCCGCGTTCCGTCGCACCCAATTGCGCTACGGAACTCGCATCCAGGCATCGCGCGCCGAGCACGGCGAAATTCTTGCCGCCATGGCCGAGGGCGACGGCGAGGTTGTTGCACGGCGCATGCGGGCTCACATGCTCAAAGCAGCGAGTGCGCTCGGGCGATACATCGCCGAGCATAAATAGTGGTTCCAGTTGCGGGACTTGAACTCGCGACCGACCGCTTACAAGAGCGCGAATCTAGCCGTTCGACGATTTCAAGCAATCGCACTCAATTTCATGCCATTCAACGAAATCGGACTTGCGATCTCCGCTGGGTGGACCAAGCCCAAGCGTGAAACGCTATGAAATTTCTGGTAACTCCGCTCACCGCCGCATCGCCACGTGACTGTAACCACGTCTGCAACCGCGTCAAAAGGCTTTGAGAGATAGGGCGGTCGGCGGTGCTAAAGAACGATTTGCGTTGGCAGGAAGCAGGACGACCGCTTCGGAGCGCTCAAGTACGAATGCAGACGTTGCCATTCCGGCCGCTCGCGACCCAACCTGGCCGTTACCATTGACCTACGCCCTACTCAAAAGCGGACTTTGATCGCGCCGCCGTTCCGGCAGTAGCACGCCCATTACAATCATTCAGACTATCCGTATGAGGCTCTGGCTCGAGACCGTCGCGGCACTGGGCGCCTTCAGCATAGGAGGCGCAACTGGGCCACGTGCTCCCGGGTCATGCCGATTGATTTCACATGAGAAAGGCAGGTTCGGCAGCGAATGGACCAAGGCCATGTCACTCGTTCGAGAGCTTCTCACAAAGCCCACCAACCTGGGGATTCCATCCAGTTACACGGCCTGCCAACGGCGTGATCTACCTTGCCGCCGGCACGCTGCTGAACGCCTGGCCGGGCGCGACGCAGACGCTGTTCGGGGACCGCGCTTTCATTGGGATGAGCAAGGACTCATCCGCGTCATCGGCTGGCTGTACCTGCTCGGAGGTCGTTCGGGCGCGCGACAGGTCGTTGCCGCGTCTGTGGTCGACCGGTCGGTTCTTGTTCCAGGCGTTCTCCTGCCACTGGCGACGTCCGGCGTGTTCCCTCATTTGCTCGTGACATTTGGTAGGCCGGACTCCACGCTTGCCGTGAGAGTGTGGTTCCTGTTCGGTCGGGATGCCACCTTGGCGCCCGGGTCGAGAGACAGGGCGCCGGAACGCTTACCCCAGTCGCTGCCATGAGGTTTCCGGCTGTGACCAGCGAGCGCCGAACGAGAACGCAGGGCGGCAGGCGGCCGGAGGAGGAGCACGCTCTGTGAAGCGCCTGAAGCTGCTTGGCCAACGTACGCTTGTCGCGCTCCTTGGCCTGATCACCGTCTGGCTCATCCTGGTTCTGTTCTACGACGTCGCCGACCGTCGCCTGCCACTCGTCTTGGCGATCGCGTCCACCTACGTGGCCGCCGCCTACCTGATCCTACCGCGCGCGATCAGGCTCGGTGCCCACATCCTCAACCGGGGTCGGGTACCCTCCTACACGATGACCGGCGATGGATTGCCGGGCGATCCGGTCAACCTCGTCCTGATCGGCACCTTCGATGATTTGCGCCGTGCCTTCGCCCTCGCCGGCTGGACACAGGCAGATCCCCTGGGCCTCCGCAGTTCATGGCTGATGGCCTACGCCTTCGTCCTGAACCGGCCCTATCCGAGCGCCCCATTCAGCACGCTATTCCTGTTCAACCGAGGGCAGGACACCGGCTTCCAGTGCTCCATCGACGACAGCCCCCGCAAGCGCCACCACGTCCGGTTCTGGGGCCTTTCCGCCGAACGCGACGAGGGATCCCTGGACACGGTGGCCTTCTGGCTCGCGTCTGGCTCACCGGCCGCTTCCGAGCGCGCGATGTGGGTCGGTGCCGCGACGAAGGATATCGGTCTTTCGTTGACGAGCCTCAGCTTACAGGTCACCCACGCGACCGACGTCGACGCCGATGCAGAGCGTGCGTTCCTTGTACAAGTGCTGACGGATCACGGTGGGATCGGCCCGGTCCGCTACCACCGGCCGGGCGAGCGGCTGACACTTGGCTCCGTGAACCGCTACCTCAGCGATGGCATGCTGGCCGTCGCGGATTTGAGGCCGGAGCCCGATCATGGGCGTTGACTTGGCGTCCATGGCCGAAGGTAGCGTTCTACGGAACGGAAGCAGTCGGACTTCAAACCACCCCAAGCGGCCTGACCGCTTCTGGAAAGACGCGTGAGAAAGGCGGGTCCCGATGCATCGTCCGACGATCGCTGCGACCTCCTCCGAAGCTCGTCCCTCAGCCTGTCCGGCCGCCTCCTGACAAATTACCAACCCGATCCGCCGCGAAGCGCTCGCGGAGCCATGCCGCGGCGGGGCCGCAAGGCCGTTGCTTGTGCCAGACCAGTTCGAGGGCGATGGGCCAGTCGCCCTTGTCGAACTGCAGGTCCGGCTTGACGAGGTACGGCGCGGTGAGGGACGCGGCGATGACGTGGTCGGTGACGAAAGCCCAACCGATCCCGTGCTTGACCATCTCCAGAATGACCCAGTGGCTTTCCACCCACCACACCTCGGCGGCCACCCGCAGGCGGCGCTTCTCCGGCCCGTCACTGCGGGCGGCCACAAGGATCTGGCGGTGGCGTTTCAGTTCCTCCCACTCGACCCGTGCCTTCGCCAGCGGATGATCACGCCCGCAAACGAGCTTGAGGGGCACCCAACCGATGGTCTGAAAGCCGAGCTCCGTGGGCAGCACCTCCTGGCGCCACATCACGCCGAGGTCGGCGGCTCCGGACTGCACCATGCGGCTGACATCCTCCATCAGCGGGAAGAGCAGCTCGAGTTCCACGAATGGGAAGCGCCCGGCAAAATCGGCGAACAGGGCGCCAAGGGCATGCTCGGGATAGAGTTCGTCGATGGCGACCACCAGCCGGTTCTCCACCCGCTGTTCCAGGCTGCTCGCCACGCCGATCATGTGCTCGCGCCGGTCGAGCACGACCCGCGCCTCCAGCAGGAGCCGTTCCCCCGCCGGGGTGAGCACCGGATTCCTGCCTGCCCGGCTGAACAGGGCCAGACCCAGATCCGCCTCGAGGTTCGCCACCTGTGTGCTGACGGCCGACTGCGCCTTGCGCAGCGCACGGGCAGCCCCGGAAAACGAACCGGCCTCGGCTGCCGCCACGAAGGCCTGAAGCTGGTCAAGGGAGACGGCCATCTATCTGAGTTCCAGATATGTACCAACTTGCCGACCGGAATATCACAGATAGAAGGCGGCGGACCAGACGCGCTTTCCAGGCCAGACCATGCGCAGCACACGCGACCGTATCCGCCACGCCATCCTGTTCGAGATCGTCGGGCTCGCGCTCATCGTTCCGCTCGGGACCGTGCTGTTCGGCCTGCACGCCTCCGACATGGGCGTGATCGGCGTGGGCAGCGCCCTGGTCGCGACGGCGTGGAACTACGCCTACAACCTCGGCTTCGATCGCGCGATGCAGCGGCTGGTCGGGCACACGCGTAAGAGCCTCGTCCTGCGGGTCGGCCACGCCGTGCTGTTCGAAGCGGGGCTGCTCGTGATCCTGCTGCCACCGATCGCCTGGTATCTCGGCATCGGCCTCGTTCAGGCCTTCATCATGGATATCGCGATCGCGGCCTTCTACGTGGCCTACGCCTTCCTCTTCAATCTGGCCTACGACCGGGCCTTTCCCCTGCCGGGCTGGGGCGAGGTCGCAGCGGAGCCCTCCCGCTGAGCATGTCCGAACCTCGCGCCCGCCTTCTGGTGTTCGGCTGCAGCAACCGGATAACGGGAGCAGGTATGCAGCTGAAGGCTCGCGTCCGTACGTCGAGCCAATAGCCGCCGACGTTCGGGAATGCCTCGTTGAAAAGGATCCTCGAATGCAGGTCTAGCACGATGAAAACGTCGTCGGTGTCCCAGTCACCGGTCCGATGCGATTGCGCCGCTCTATAACGTCGCCCCCGTGATCAAGCGGGAACGGGTGATCTGCCGAGTGCTTCGCCTGCCAGCCGACGCAAGACTTCCGCATAGCGGGTCAGCACTCGGGAGAGCGGTGAGCGCCACAAGCCATATCCATCGTCGCACAGTGGATCGTTCACCACCGGGCTGCCGTCGCTGCCGACAAGCACATTGCCGATATTGGGGTCGAGCCCCTGTGGCGACACCGCCCGTAGTTTGGCGACATAGGTCTCGTATCCGGGCCACGTGGCCCTGAACGCCTCGCGGATGCCGTCGAAGCTCGCATGATCGACCCGCGGCTCATGCGCCGGCCATTCAACTTTGAACCGATCGCGCACGCCATCATCCATCGCAACACCCGGATGGTCGGCGATGACGGCATGGGCGTAAGCCAGCCACCAGATGTCGTGCGCAGGATTGGTCAGCCGCGAGCCCACGGTCATCAGGGCACCGCAGCGGCTGACATGCATGTCGTAGATGCGCGGCGCATGCGGTCCATTCGAGCCCGCAAACCCTTTACGTAGGAGAGCCGCATAGTCGCCGAACCCGTCAGCCTTGCGCGCGAAGCGCACGACGACATTCGGGTGGTCCGGATGCGCGTGGACGGTGCCATGGTATCCGAAACCGATCTCGGACCAGCCTGTGGCGAGGAGCGCGGCATAGGCCCCAGCAGCCGACCGTTCGACGATGCCCAGGGCAGCAAGCGAGGGGCTGAAGGTCTTTTCCTGAGTTCTGAACCCGAACATCGCAGCCGCTCCTTCCTGCCACTCCATGACCCCACGCGACGCGCACTCAGCAGCCGCACGGATGCGGTGTCGAGGTGCGACCGGACGAGCAGGTCCGGCGGAGGTCTAGGTGACCCAGTCGATGTCGGGGGGCGGCGTGACGCGCGTGTCACTCCACTGTCATGGAATGACCCGAGCCTTCGGAAAGTTCAATCCCTACCGAAGCGTAAATCGGCAGTTGTGGGATGTGAGCCATTCCGATCCGCCGTCCGGCGGACGTCGACCATCCCAGCCAGCAGCCTCCGGGCCAGGCCCCGATCCGCTTCGCTCAGGCCGAATTCCGCGATCGGCCGGACGTGCCGACCCAAGTGCACGGGGCCAACTTCGACGTCGTCGAGGACGAGATAATCCGTGATACGATTCCGGGTCGCGTGCTCGGCGATTTCGTCGCCGCGTCCGGCTCGCTCGGCGGAGAGCATACCGCCCGTCTTGGCATCTCGGCTCGTCTGCAGGATGGCGGTGTGCCAGTCGGGGTGAAAGCAGGTTTCGGGAAGGCCGGCATCGATCAAGGTCGGACGGCAATCGGCGACGCGCCATGTCGATGAAACGACCACCTTGGCGTCGAACTCTATCACCAAGCCGGCGACGATGGCGACCTGGACTGGGTTGAGCTCGTCCTTGCCGGCGCGCCGTTGATAGCCGACCGTCGTCACAACGCCGTCCACGTCGAGGTAAATCGTCAGCGGAGCGGTGCCTCTATGCTCGTTCAAGAGGCCAACCTCGTCTGGTGCAGCAACCTTGCATTCGCCGCGGACGCCTACAATGCGTCGCTGCAACCGTCCAGCGTGCGCATGAAGGACACCATAAGTGCGGGCGGTGCCGCCTTTGGCCGAGGTTGACGATCAGCTATGGCGCGGACAAGTCTCTGACGTCGACGCGCGGAGCCCGAACCATAGCGGACCCGTATGCCTTGGGTCTGTCGATCAGGATGTTAAGCGCACCAGATGCGTGCGGCCGGCTCGGGTAATGAACCAATCGTCGTGGAGACAGAGATTACGTCTTGTCCGGCTCGGTCGAGGGAGCGGCAATGGTGCCCACGCCGTGGCCCAGATCCAATCCCCTATGGGGCGGTACGCCGCTCGGCAATACGGGCGCGGTCGAGGCCTCGTCCAGCACCTGTGTGAGGCCAGCCTCTACCTTTTGGATGAGGTCCGCAAACCTGTATGGCTTGCTAGAGCGCTTTCCGACCAAGTGGTTGCCGGTTGGTCGAAAGAAAGCGCGTCACAACAAAGGATTAGAGACGCCGACCCGATGCAATCGGGTCGGGTACGGCTCTAAGCAAGTGCGTACCCGGCGGCAACTCGCGCTGAAGCTCGGCTCCAACTCCCGAGGTGACAATGATGCCGACATCGGGCCAACGGTGGTGAACGAGGTGGGCCAGGGCCACACCATCGCCTACAATGCTACGCCCCGTGATGAGTATGCGCACGGTGGCTGGTCCTTGAAGCATCGCCAGTGCCTCGGCGGCGGTGCAGACCTCTATGGCCTGATAACCAATATTCGTCAGCATGTCCGCGGTGACCATACGGACGAGCTGGTCAGACTCTGCGATGAGGATAGCTATGGGCCTGCTGTCAGACACAGACGTGCTCCGCGTGATCAAGGCGGGAACGCTCGCTGCTCTCAGGCAGAGGCGGCCGGTACCGAAGCCAGCGATGCTCCTTTATGCGTCACTTATTACCCAGACGCGATGACCCGCGATCGCAGTAGCTCGTCACCTAAGGGGTGCACCCTGGTAAGGCCGCTTTCCACCTAATCCGATCGAAATCTCTGCTACACCCGACAGCCTGAAAGCGGACCTTCCCCCAAAGCCTCTTAAGGGCCGGGACCGGCCCCGGCAGCGGGGTACCAAGCGTCACATTTCCCTTATTAGGCGCGTGTGGCGCCCACGTAGGTCAGCAGCCGTTGCGCCAGCAGCACTGCGGTCGGCGCGTCTACCGCCGAAGCATCAGCGCCGACCTGTTTGACGTATTTGGGATGCTCAAGGAAAACCGGGCCGCCGACCATGACGCCGATGGACGTGTTGAGCGAAGCCCGACGCACGGTGCGGATTGAGGCCGCCAGGTGATCGAGGTGGCTCTCCCGGCTTAGGGTCAGACCCACGACGCCGAACCATTGTGATCCGACCCGTTCGGCAATCTGCTCGGGACTGGAGGCGAGGCCACTGGCGACGTGCCAGCCAGCCTTGCGCATGAACTGCTCGACGATCGCCAGGCCGAAAGTGTGCTGCTCGCCCGGTGCTCCCATCAGGAGGATGCGACGCTTCTCGTCGAAAGGCGCGATGCCGCCGTCCATACGGAATGTGGCCAGCAGGAATTGCAACTGAGCCAGACCAGCTGTGACCTCGATAAAATCGCACAGGTCATCGTCCCACATCCGTCCCAGCAGCGCGGCCGAGGGCGCGAGAAGGTCGAGGAACAGGTCATCGGCCGCATAGCCCTGCACCATGAGGGCGCTGAAGGCCTCCATGAGTGCCGTGACATCGTGGGCAAGAATCAGATCGGTGAACTCAGCCACCGCCTCCGTTTCGAGCTTCGGCAAAGCTTCCGGTTGTACGCGCAACTCGTTTCGGTCGAGTAGCATCAGGCGTGGGATAATCTCGGCCTGGATAACCCGGCCAAGCGCCAACGTCCGTTCGCGCGCGTGTTCGGCAGATCTCCGTCGCGCGTAGTCCTCTCGGACGCCTGCCGCTTCGGCGATCTCGGCTGTCAGCAGGTTGGCCCACTCATGGTGGGATGGTCCCAGTTCCAGCATTGCTCCCTACCCACGGTCCAGAGTTGAGATCCCCGTCGCCATCCGGCCGTCGAGCAGCCGTTTTAAGGGGCAGGAACAAACCTCACGGCAGTCGAAATGTAAAGGTTGACATTCGACCCTTCGAACCCAATGACCGTTGTGCCACGCCCCGTCCACCCACCACGAATAGCGGATGAAGTGCTGGGCTGTGCCAAGTATATCAACACTATAAAGAAGATATTTGTCTTTGTTTTGTCTGCGGGAGCCGGCGTTCGGCAGAGTTGAGGTACGGAATCAATTCACTTAGTGCGTTTCGCAATTCGCCTCGCGCAATTCCATTTGGCGACTTGCGAGCGGATAGACCATTTCGCCGCCACACCAGTGGCGGATCGCCTTGGAGTGACGAGTTGCCGGCCCGATCAACTTCGCCCAAGCGAATTCAGCGGTCCTGAGTCGAGTTGCTTGAGAATCCGCGTGAGCGCCGCGACGTTGTTTTTGTCTTCGGCACTTTCGAGTGCGTCCTGTAGGACCATGCGGATGTCTTCGGCCTCGACCTTATCCATGTCCCAGTTTGGATAGAGACGCTCTCGCTTTTCTTCACTCTGGTCCAGCGTGACGATATCGTAATGCCGCGGATCGCTATGTAGGCTCGCGATCAGATTCTTCATCTGGGCGGCCGGCCCCTCGATCCACTGGAAGAAAACGCCGCTACCGAAAACCAGCACCCCGGTGATACCGCGCGCGAGATTATTGCGCTGGGCCAACTCGACGATGCGACCGACCTCGGCGTCGTCGACGCTGTCGACGGCACGGCTGCAGTAAACGAAATGATGTAGCGCTGGCAGCGCTGCTTCGTCCAGATCAGCGTCGCGGAGAAAGCCATATTCGTCGAACATGGGTAGGCTTGCTCCAGTGATGTCAGTCAAGGCGTTTCGCCCGGCGAGCGAGCAGCGACATAGTGCAGTTGGATGCATTTAAAGTTGAAGCGTGGCGCACAGACCGACGTGCGGATACCGAAAGTGCTGCTATTCGATGCCCTCAACAGCCCGCTCGCCCTCGACCAAGCCATCTGACTTAAATCCATACTGCATTATTTCGTGCGCGGGCGACAGCGAAATTGCCGCCGCAGTGCTGTCTGACATGGCACGCACATCACGTTTCGCCACGTGCGTGATCCAAACCACCTTTGCCGTAATGGGATCCGCTCAGGCAACCAGCTGCGTTCAAGGCCGGGTCAGGCTACAAATCAACTTCGGTCAGAACGCTTCTGCCTGAAACTGCCGGCGCGTCCGTTAAAGGCGCCCTACCGGCCGTGACCGGCACATCCAATCCAGAACAAGTGGTTGAGAGGCAGGGCCCCCGCGCACGGCAAGCGGCGGAGATTTACGGGTCAGCGCAAGCGGTGAGCCGGTCGCCTCCGGCCAATCGAAATCGGCGGTCCCAGCCTCGACTGCATCCTGCACGTCATCCCCAAGGGGGCGGCCGACGGCGTGGTGCCGCGCACGAACAAGGTGGTGATCGGCGGCTTCTTCCTTGTGGCTACGGTGCCGGCGGTGCTCGCCGTGCAGCCGGACCCTACGCCGTACATCGAAAACATTCCGGCGAAGCTGCGTGATTTCTGGAGCAAGAGCGCTCAGCTGCAGCGGCACCCGCCGCCGGCCTGATGCGCCAAGGTCATAATGATTTGGGCCCGCCCGGCTTTGGCCGCGGCGGGTTTTTGCATGCCTGGTGCGTGCCACTGGAGAACGCTTCGTGGACGAAAGTTGAAACTGGAACCGCCAGTTTCAACTCCGGCCGGAAAAAGTGGTGCCGGTTGCGGGACTTGAACTCGCGACCTACCGCTTGCAAGGCGGTTGTCCGAAGAGATTTGCATGTCGTAAGCCTCTGTCTTTGCTAAGAAATTTTGGACGGCTTTGGCTTTCGCTCCAAACTTTGGGACTTTCCTCGGGACTTGGTGCGACGGCGGTCATCATCGGCGGCCGTCGTTTTCATCGCCTCGCGGAGATCGTCGAGGCTCGCGTGCGCGTATTTCTCGGTCACACGCATGGTCGAATGGTTGAGCAGGCGCTGGACCAGCTTCAGGTTCCCGGTGGCGCGTAGGGTCCGCGTCGCGCTCGTGTGTCGGAGGTCATGGATCCGCAGGCCGACGACCTCGGCCTTGTCCATGGTCCGGCGCATGCGGGAGCCGAGCCCCCAATAGGTGATTGGGTAGCGGTCAACCTTCACCAGTTCGCGGCCGGATCGCTCCTCGCGCCGGGTCCGCTGGCAAATGTAGGTGAAGACGTGTGTCGGGTGGTGCCCTCGCAGCGGCCAGAGCAGGGCATGCAAATCCGGCGTGATCGGGATGATGTGCGGCTTGTCGCCCTTGCCGACGATGCGCAGGACTTCGGCGTCGAAATCGACCTGGGGCCACGTCAGCGACACGACCTCGCGCCGGCGTAGGCCGGGGATCTGCGCGAAGACCCGCGCTGGGCGATAATTGGCGCGCTCGTGATCCTCGATCCGACCCTCTTCCTCATAGGTCATCTCGCGGACGCGCTCGCGTGGCTCGGCCAGAATGTGGGCCGTCCAGTTCGGTTCTCCGATGCATTCCTGTGACCGACGACCTCTCGGAAGACATCGGCACCCCGCATCCGCTCGCCATCCCGGCAACGGATCAGCCGCAGTTTGACCTCGGCGCGGCGACGGTCACGGAGATCGGCGGCACGCAGAAGTCCGTGCCGGATGCGCTCGCCGCGAAGCTCGCGACAACTTATACCAACGAGCGCTGATCATAACCGATGAGCCCATTCGCGCAGTCGGATGGACATGATCTTCCAGGGTTGATCGGTGAGCCTGTTCCAGGCGTTGCAGCAGCGGTCGACGATGTCCTCGTAGGATGTGAAGATCCGGTCGCCGAGCCAGTTGTCGCGGATGAACTGCCAGACATTCTCGACGGGATTGAGTTCCGGAGCGCGGGCTGGGAGTTGCAACAGTGTGATGTTGTCGGGCACGACGAGGTCGCCGGCGACGTGCCAGCCGGCGCCGTCGAGCATCAGCACGGCATGGGCGCCGGGATCGACGGCGAGGCTGATCTCGACCAAGTGCGCGTTCATCGCTTGCGCATTGCAGCGGGGCAGGACGAGGCCGGCGCCCTTGCCCTTCTCGGGGCAGATCGCTCCGAAGATGTAGGCATGTTCCGTACGCTGATCCTTGGGGGCTGTGGGCCGCGTGCCGCGACGCGCCCAGCGACGTGGCAGGGTGTTCTTCTGGCCGACGCGAGCCCTCATCCTGAGGCTCTCGAAGGACGTCCTGCCACCACAGCTCGATGTCCGTGCCGACCGGCAGCGTGGCGCGGATCGCCCTCAGCGCGGCGGGCAGACTTTTTTAAACACCGCCAGCGCGGCCGAATCCTGGGCATAGTGCCGGGGTCTGGCGGAGAGCTTGGCAAAGCCGAGCTTCCGCAACGCGCGCCCGACCGTGGTCTCGTCCAGGCTGACGCGGAAGCGCGCATAGAGCCAGGCGGCCAGATCCGTGCGCCGCCAGCGCACGACGCCGTCCTGATCCGGGTCTGGACCGTGCTCGACGATCGCGGCCAGCGCCCGGCGCTGGTCGTCGTTCAGCTTGGGCCGCTGCCCCGGTGCCTTGCCGTCGATCAGGCCAACCGGACCATCGGCGTTGAAGGCCAACACCCAATCGCGCACCGTCTGCAGGCCCACCGCTCCGATCCGGGCTGCGTCCGTGCGGTTGCCACCATCGTAGATCGTCGCCAGCACCAGAATACGCCGGCTTTGCCCGGCATCCCGGCTCGTCTTGGCTAGATGGCGCAGAGCGTCGGTGTTGAAGTTTTCGCGAAGCGGCGCGGCTGCGGACATGGCAAACCTCCCCGGTTCACCGCATCGAATCAGATCCGCCGCCTATCCGAAACCCCGTGAGTCACCATCAGAGCTCGCTGGTATTATTTCGCTGCGTTAGACAACTGACTAACCCGGCGAGTAGCGATTGCCGCTCGCCGAGAGGCCTGAGATGTGCTGGACGGCCCGTATAGGCGGAAAGGAGCCGTGGGTCGTCACTTCGCCTAGATGGATTCGGCAGAGGATGTCTCGATGCACATCGCTGATGCGACGTCCAGAGAGGATGTCATGCTACATCAGACCATGAAAGCCCTGACGCTCCGTTGGGAAGCCACGCTGGCGATGTCACTTTAGTCGCGCGGCGGCCCAGGCGATGTGGTCGTCCATGAAGCTGGAGATGAAGAAGTACGAGTGGTCGTAGCCTTCGCGCATGTTCAGCGTCAGTGCGATGCCGGCCTTTTTGCACTCTTCCTCCAGCAGCCACGGCCGCAGGCCGTCCTGAAGGAAGCTGTCGGCGGTGCCCTGATCTACGAGGAATTCGGGGAAGCGGTGGCCGTCGGCGATCAGCGCGGTGGCGTCATGCGCGCGCCATGCGCTCTCGTCGGTGCCGAGATACTTCTCCAGCGCCGGCTTCGACCAACCGGCGGTCATCGGCTGAGCGATCGGCGCGAAGGCCGAGCAGGACTTGAAGCGGTCGGGATAGGTCAGCGCGATGGTCAGCGCACCGTGGCCGCCCATGGAATGGCCGAAGATGCCCTGGCGGCTCATGTCAGCGGGGAAGTTCTTCGCCACCAGTGCCGGAAGCTCCCCGGTGACGTAGCTCCACATCCGGTAGTTCTTGGCGTAGGGCGCCTGGGTGGCGTCGAGATAGAACCCGGCGCCCGAGCCGAACTGCCAGTTGCCGGCCTCGTCTGGAATGCCCTCGCCGCGGGGGCTGGTGTCGGGAGCCACAATGATGACGCCGTGGCGGGCGGCGGCCTGCCGGTACTCACCCTTGTCCATGACGTTGGCATGGGTGCAAGTCAGGCCCGAGAGGTACCACAGCACCGGCACGGGGCCGTCGGCGGCCTGAGGCGGCACGAACACCGCAAAGGTCATCGGGCAGCCGGTGGATTCGGCCTCGTGCTTGTACACGCCCTGGATGCCGCCATGCGACAGGGCCTTCGAGACGGTTTCCATGGGGTGATCTCCTGGCGCTCTTTGAGCCGTTCGGGGCCGTTGGTCGGTGCGGGCTCCTCCCTTCCCCCATTAAGCATGGGAGGGTGGGCCTCGCGTCAAAGACGGTAGGGAGAGGAGAGCGACCTTTCCGGAGAACGTGCTCCCCTTTCCCTACCTGCTTCGCGGGCCACTCTCTCCCCCCGGAGGGGGGTAGGGAAGACCCGCGGGCTGGTTCTAGTACAGCACCACCGAGCGGATCGACTTGCCTTCGTGCATAAGGTCGAAGCCGTGGTTGATCTCGTCCAGGGGCATGGTGTGGGTAATCAGGTCGTCGATGTTGATCTTGCCCTCCATGTACCAGTCGACGATCTTCGGTACGTCGGTGCGGCCTCGGGCGCCGCCGAAGGCTGAGCCCTTCCAGACGCGGCCGGTGACGAGCTGGAACGGACGGGTCGAGATTTCCTTGCCGGCCTCGGCCACGCCGATGACGATCGACTCGCCCCAGCCGCGGTGGCAGCACTCGAGGGCTTGGCGCATCACGTTGACGTTGCCGGTGCAATCGAAGGAGAAGTCGGCGCCGCCGCCCGTCGCGTCGAGGATCGCCGCGACGACGTGATCGTTGCCGACTTCCTTTGGGTTGATGAAGTGGGTCATACCGAACTTGCGGGCCATCTCCTGCTTGTCCGGGTTAATGTCGACGCCGATGATCTTGTCGGCCCCGACCATCCGGGCGGCCTGGAGCACGTTGAGGCCGATGCCGCCGAGACCGAACACCACGACGTTGGCGCCGGGCCAGACCTTCGCGGTGTAGATCACCGCGCCGATGCCGGTGGTGACGCCGCAACCGATGTAGCAGATCTTGTCGAACGGGGCGTCTTCGCGGACCTTCGCCAGCGCGATCGCCGGCAGGACGGTGAAGTTCGCGAAGGTCGAGCAGCCCATGTAGTGGAACAGGGTGTTCTTGCCGCCCGGGCTACCGCCGGTGGAAGTGCAGGAGAACCGGCTGGTGCCGTCCGGCATCACGCCCTGTCCCTGCGTCGAGCGGATCGCGGTGCAAAGGTTGGTGCGCTGCGACAGGCAGGACTTACAGCTGCGGCACTCGGGCGTGTACAGCGGGATGACGTGGTCGCCGACCTTCAGGTCGGTGACGCCGGCCCCGACCTCGCGGACGATGCCAGCGCCCTCGTGGCCGAGGATCGCCGGGAACTTGCCCTCGGAATCAAGGCCCGAGAGGGTGTAGGCGTCTGTGTGGCAGATGCCGGTGGCCATCACCTCAACGAGCACTTCGCCGGCCTTGGGCCCCTCGATGTCGATGGTTTCGATGGTGAGAGGCTTCTTGGCCTCCCACGCGACAGCAGCGCGCGTTTTCATCACGTGTTCCTTTGTCTGGATGATAACGGACGGTGCCGAACTGCCGACTCTTCAGCGCGCCTCGCTCAGGGGCGGCACGCTGAACGGCCCGAAAATCTGGGGCGTGTGTGCTGCTTCTCGCGCGCGGATGCAACGCTTTCGGCTTCGTTTCGAGCGAACCTGTGCGTTTCGCATCCGAGACGGCGCTCAGGACGGCGACGCCAGCCTAACGGCATCGGCCGCTTAAAAGGACGCATGCTGATTTCGGCTAATTTTAGTAATAGAGAGCTGGTTCGCTCAACGTCCGCTTCCAGGCATTGCGGCGGACAGCCGAAATGACTGGGTCGGATGCGGAACGTCTGCTTTCGGGCAGGAAGCCAACTTCTGCTTCTGGCGCATAGGCGAAGGGCTTCGTTGGCTGCAAGCTGAAGCAACGATCGTGGCTTGTGTTCGGGCAATCGATTGCATTAACGAGATCGCTCAAATCACAAGCGTCTTATAATGGCCCTCGGCGTTTTTATCCATCGTCCTGATTCGGTCTACGATGACAGTCCGGCCGAGCGCTACCAATTCCCCCAGCAGTACTTGACCCGCGTCCAAGCCTGTCTTGGCGACTGGATCGTTTACTACGAACCACGCAAGATCACAGGCACACGTGGATATTTCGCGATTGCACGGGTCCAGGATGTCATCCCAGATCCCTCAGGTGCTGGCATGTTCGTCGCGGTTATCGAGCCCGGCAGCTACCTGGATTTCGCACGCCCGGTGCCGTTCGCTGATGAAAGCGGTGTCCTGGAGCGAGGCGTTCTGAACGATCAGGGCCGGATCTCGGGACGTGCGCAGTCAGCTGTTCGACCGATCTCACCGGCTGATTTCGATCGTATCCTCA
>NZ_VRVE01000169.1:0-1787 GCF_008040035.1 Methylobacterium sp. WL9 | reverse complement strand
CCAGTTCCGGTGTGGGATCCTGACGATCGGCCGTGTCGAGCTGCGAGAGGTAGCGCGACACGCTCTCCTCGATCTGCTGGCGGCGCCGGTCGAGCTTTCCCTGCGTGAAGTTGCGGTCGCGGTTGTTAACCGCCTTGAACTTCGAGCCGTCGATCGCGACGCGCGTCCCCGTCAGAAGGCCCATCTCGCGGCACAAGGCGACAAAGCGGGCACAGACCCGCCCGATGGCCGGTCCGTTCTGCCGGCGGAACTCGGCAATGGTCTTGTGATCGGGCGACAACTGGCCCGTCAGCCACATGACCTCGACGTTGCGGCCCGCTTCACGCTCCAGACGCCGGCTCGACGGGACCCGGTGGAGATACCCGTAGACATAGAGCTTCAGGAGCGCGGCCGGATGGTAGCCCGGTCGTCCCGTCCGTGCCGCATCGACGCCCGCGAAGCCGAGCGTGCCAAGATCCAGCGCATCCACGAAGGCATCGACCACGCGGACCGGGTTGTCCTCGGCGATCCAGTCCTCAAGACACGGCGGAAACAGCGTCGTCTGATCGCGCTCGGCACCGACAACAAACCGTCCCATGCCAACCTCCGGTCAGACCGAAGGAACGTACCATCATCGGGGTTTTGACACAGCCAGGGTCGAAAGCAGCTGCTAGCGGCGGTTCGCTAGAGGCGCATCTATAGGGGACCGACCGCGCCGGTGCTGGTTCGCATACCCGAAAAAGACCAGCGCCAGATGCGTGAGCGCGCCGGCGTGCGACAGGCCGCTAGGCTCGACGCTGACGGAACGGGATGACGTTGCTCTCGCCATCAAGAATAGCGGTCTGCTTGCGCAGTAGGGTGGCAGAATGATCGCCTCTATTCGCAGCCACGCAGGCCGGCTTTAGCTCCTCAGCCAAGGCCAGAGCGCTGGCCCGCGCATCGGTGAGCACGCGCTGGAGCACATTGGACGGGGCGGTGCTTCGTTCGCCCAATTCGAGCTCCTGGGCGATGACGTCGAGCGAGGCGACGAGCATCGTGGCTCTCATGTCAGACGGGAAGTTCATCGAGTTGCTCCGGCGGGATGTCGAAGAGGTAAGTCTGATCCACCCATCTCCTCAGAGCCAACGGCAGTTTCTGAAGGTAACGGTCACCACCTGGTCGATAGCCCGGTCCGACCGGTGGGGGCAGTCCGCCATCGCGCTGAGAACGCGCCGGTCACGCCCAAAGAAATTTGCAACTGATCCAAACTTTTGGCGGTCAAGTACCGGGCCAGACATCGGGGGCGCTACACGAATCGCAGCCGCGTCGGCCCGTGTAGTTTCGCGTTCGTGGCAGTCCTACGATCCTGTAATTCGAGGCTATCGGGGCCGAAGCAGAATGTCAGAGCCAGCCTATTCGATTTTTGACGACGAGGAAGACATCCCCTGCGATCCGGGCCCGGACTGGACGCATTATCGGGCGATGAGCATTCTTCAGTCTCTCGAGCAAGCCTGCCGGAACGAGTGTCCGGCTTGGTGCTTGGACAGTGCGCTGCTCAGTATCGATAACAAAAATCATGATCCCGCGACACGAGGATGGCAACTGCATGAACGGGACCGTGATGCGCTACTGATCGCTATCACGCGAGCCAAAGCTCTCCTGCCGTCGCATATTCCAGAGTATCCGGCTGAGCAGTTTCGTCTAGAGCGGCTGCCGATCACGCGGAGTCGGGCTGGGTTTTCACACGCGGGCTGATCTGATTCCCTGTCTGCTTTCGACAGGAGGGTCGATGTCGTCGCCGTTGTCGTCCGATCTGCGTGAGCGCGTCG
>NZ_VRVE01000168.1:0-1811 GCF_008040035.1 Methylobacterium sp. WL9 | reverse complement strand
CGCGGTGACGCTGAGCGCGCTGGTGCCGGTGTTCGTGCGGACGACGAGCCCGGCGATCGGCGGCGCGGACGAGATCCGGGCGGGCGAAGGCGACAACGTCGTGCTCGGCGGTGCGGGCGCGGACCTCGTCGTTACCGGCTCGGGCGCCGACGTGATCGTGGGCGACCACGGCTCCGTGAGCTACGACGCGGCGGGTCTGCTGGCGCAGGTCCTGTCGAGCGACACCGGTCTCGGCGGCAACGACACGATTACGGCCGGCGACGGCAGCGACGTGATCGTCGGCGGCTTCGGCTCGGATGCGATCACGGCCGGCAACGGTGCCAAGATCGTGCTTGGCGACAGCGGCCGTCTCGACTTCACGGCCGGTGTGATCACCCTGGCGCAGACGCTCGATGCCAGCATCGGCGACACCGACACGATCAAGCTCGGCACGGGCAACAAGCTCGTGCTCGGCGGCGCCGGCAGCGACCGGATCGAAGGCCTCGCGGGCGACGCGGTGGTGCTCGGCGATGCGGGCCTAGTGCGGTTCGTCAACGGCAAGCCGGTCCATGCCGAGAGCACGGACGTCACGGTCGGCGGTGACGATACGATCACGCTCGGCGCCGGCAACGGTGTGGTGCTCGGCGGCTCGGGTGCGGACACTCTGACGCTGGGCGCGGGCCGCTCGGTGGTTCTCGGCGACAACGGTACGGTCGATCTCGACGATCAGGCGCGTGCCACGGAGATCGCCTCGACATCTCCGGACGTTGGTGGCCGCGATGTGATCGTGGTCGGCGACGGCGGCAGCGTTGTCATCGGCGGCTTCGGTGCCGACCTGATCACGACGGGTTCGGGCTCCGACATCGTGCTCGGCGACAACGGCGCGGTGACGCTGAGCGCGCTGGTGCCGGTGTTCGTGCGGACGACGAGCCCGGCGATCGGCGGGGCGGACGAGATCCGGGCGGGCGAGGGCGACAACGTCGTGCTCGGCGGAACGGGTGCGGACCTCATCGTCACCGGCTCGGGCCGCGACGCGGTGCTCGGCGACAACGGCCAGATCCGCTTCGACGCGGCAGGCCTGATCACGCGGGCCGAAAGCCTGGATACGGCCATTGGCGGCGACGACACCATTGAGGTCGGCGCGGGCGACAATCTCGTCATCGCCGGTATCGGAGCCGACAAGGTCACGGCGCTCGGCGGCAACGACATCGTGCTCGGCGACAGCGGCTTCGCGGAGTTCCTGGGCGGCGTGCGCGTCATGGTCGCCACGCTGTCGGCGGTCGACGGCGGCAAGGACACGCTGACGCTCGGCGAGGGCAACAACCTCGCCCTGGGCGGTGCCGATGCCGACGTGATCACCTCGGGTGCCGGCGCCGACGTGATCGTGGGTGACCACGGTTCCGTGAGCTACGACGCGGCCGGCCTCCTGGCGCAGGTCCTGTCCACCGATACCGGGATCGGCGGCAACGACACGATCACGGCCGGCGACGGCAGCGACGTGATCGTCGGCGGCTTCGGCTCGGATGCGATTACCGCCGGCAACGGTGCCAAGATCGTGCTCGGCGACAGCGGGCGTCTCGACTTCACGGCCGGTGTGATCACCCTGGCGCAGACGCTCGATGCCAGCATCGGCGACACCGACACGATCAAGCTCGGCACGGGCAACAAGCTCGTGCTCGGCGGCGCCGGCAGCGACAAGATCGACGGCCTCGCGGGCGACGCGGTGGTGCTCGGCGATGCCGGCCTGGTGCGGTTCGTCAACGGCAAGCCGGTTCGTGCTGAGAGCACGGACGTCACGGTCGGCGGTGACGATACGATCACGCTCGGCGCCG
>NZ_VRVE01000167.1:0-1826 GCF_008040035.1 Methylobacterium sp. WL9 | reverse complement strand
CCTTGGCGAGATCCTTGTTGGCGCAGCCCCAGGTGGTGGCCACCGGCCGCTCCTCCGTCGTCGGCGGCTGGAACGCCACGGACGCGAACGGCAGCTGCCGGGTCTCGCTGTCGAGCACGCCGGCCCTCGACCTCTACCGGGCCACCCACCTCGGGCTGCGCCAACAAGGATCTCGCCAAGGTCTCGGCCTGGGATTTTCGCGACGGCGAAGTCTATCTCTACCAGTCCGGCGGCACCGTCACCGCGCGGCTGAAGCAGGCCTCGGGCTCGCTGGACGGCGCGCTCTCGAAGTCCGGCGCGGCGCTCACGCTGGCGCGCTGACGACGACGGCCCTCGCCCGTGAGCGAGGGCACGCTCACGGGTTGATGCGCATCCCGAGCAGGAAGATGTTGTCGTTGAAGCTCGAACCGGCCGCGCTGCTGGTGATCTGCTGGTAGACGTAGCTGCCGCGCAGCGTCAGCCAGCGGTTGAAGCGGTAATCGGCCCGGGCGAGCGCCGAGAAGCCGCGCTCCCTGATGCTGACGCCCTGGTAGTTGCTGCTGAGATACGCGCCGCCCACGGTGATCGACAGGTTGCGCAGAAGGTCGTGCTGGACCTCCAGCGTCGCGGCATCGGTGAACACGCCGCTGGAGCCCGGGACCGAAGTCTCGATCACGCCGGTCTGCTGGCTGAAGCGCACGGTGGTCAGCGGGCTGGCCTGCCAGACCAGGGCCGCGTTGAGGATCGGCGCCGTGATCGAGCGCAGCGCGCGGTCGACATAGTCGCGACGCTGCAGGCCGGCGGAGACCTCGGCCGACACGAAGCGCGTGAGGGCGATCGCGGCGCCGGCGCTGAAGCCGGCCCCGTCCGAATCCCGGCGGAAGCCGGACTGGTCGACCGGCGTGTCGTAGATGCGCGTGTCGAGCAGCACTTCGACGAAGGGCGTGATCACCGGCGAGATCTCGTAGCCCGCGCGCAGGCGCACGCCGTACTGGTTGGCGTTGCGGTCGCTCTGGATCAGCGTGCCGCCGTTCTGGAGCTGGGCGTCGTCGAAGACCTGGCGATCGATCGAGCCGCGCAGCGTCACCTGCAGGCGGTTGAAGGATTCGGTGATGCCGGCGGAGGCGCCGTAGGTGGCGAAGAGCGGGCGGCTGGTCGCCGCTGCGCCGACATCCGGGCTGCCGGTGCGCTGGGTGTCGACGAGGAAGCGGGTTTCCAGGTCGATGCGGGTGTCGCGGCTCACGTCGACGCGCATCCGCGTGATGCCGGAGGCATTCGGGCGGCTCGCCGCGTCGTTGTCGGGAAACGCGCTGTACCCGCCGCGCAACTCGCCCGAGAGCTCGCTCGACGACCAGTCGCTGCGGAAGCCGAGCTCGGCGTCGCTGCGCAGGGCCAGCGAGCCCTTGGCGGCGTTTGCGGTCGTCTGTTCGGGGTTGGTGTCGTAGCCGATGCCCTGCGTGAAGGCCGGCAGGAAGGTCATGGTACCGAGCTTGATCCCGAGGGGCGCATAGGCCGGATCGGCCTCGTCGGGCCGGCGGAAGGCCGTCGCGCCGAGGAGCAGCCGGCCGGGGCTGCTCAGCCCGAGCAGGGGGATCGCCGTCGGCAGCGGCACCGAGAGCGGCAGGGGCACGCCGGATACGGTGGGCTGGATGACGGGGCTCAGGCGCAGGTCGGTGACGAAGCCCTGCGTGCGGGTGCGGGTCAGGATCCGGGTCGGGACGCCGTAGCGGCGCGGCGGTGCCGCACGTTGGCGCAGCAGGCTCTGCGGCGCACCGGCGCCGCGCGCCCCCGAGATGCCGGAGACCGGCGACCCGGCGGTGCGGAAGCGCGGCAGCCGCGCCACGCTC
>NZ_VRVE01000166.1:0-2055 GCF_008040035.1 Methylobacterium sp. WL9 | reverse complement strand
GCCAGCGTGTCGGTGCCGTCGCCACCGGCCAGGCTGTCGCCTGAGTTGAGCGTGGTGCTCGTGCCCGAGACGAGATCGTCGCCCGAAGTACCAAGCACTGTGTCCGCATCCGCGGTAAGCCGGAAAAATGTCATGCCAACCTCACTGTCTCAGTCAAGAGCACCTGACAAGTGCTCAAAATTAAACGCCAGTATAGCCAACAAAATCAAATTTTATAAATATAGATCTCATCAGAGCTAAACGTACAATAATTTTCGATTCTCAAAAGTATTACTATTGATTTACTTTTGGCTCGCGGAGAACGTCTCATCGTCTGGCTCAGCCGTTATCATGCGCTCGTAAACGTCTAACTTTTCGACTGGCGATGCAGCATTGTTGCCTCTATCGAAGGAGGCGTCGAGCGAGCCATCTACGTTGTAGCGCACGAGCGCCATTTGGTACGTGACGTTGGTGCTGTCACCGTTGCGGGTGCTGTAGCCCGCGACGAGTATTTTGCCATTCGGCTGAACTGTCACGCTGGAACCGATGTCGTTCGTCGATCGGACCGGCGTGAGGACCTTGCCATTACCATTCCCGAAGCTTGGCGCAGTGTTAACGCCAAGCGTGCTGGAATACGCGACCAATATCTTGGCCGCGATCGGGCCGGCCGCGACGCGCCGACCAATGCTGACGTCGAGGTCCGAGTAGCTACCCGGCTCAGCTGATCCGACGAGCCGGGTAGAGGCTGTCACCGCGATGTCACTGGGGTAGATCGAATATGCGTCGAGAATGTACAGCCCAAGAATCCTTGAGCCGACCTCGTATGAGCGGAGCAGCAGATGACCGCCTTGGGCGAATGCGGTACCAATCCGGGCCAGATTCGCCGCGTGTCCAGTGAGGGGGTGGGCATATAGGCATGAGGTGCAGAGCTGCAGTCGACTATGCACGCGGTGGGCGACGAGGTGAAGCGTCGACGCATCGTCATGACCTTGCGTGATGAGGACGTCAGCGATCTGCGTCACGTCATTGCGATTGTTGGATAGGACGTAGAGGGCCTGATCTGGCCGGACGCATTCGATCAACGTTTCAAGATCGGACACCCGTGCGTCGACAAACACGACGTAAGACGTGGATAAGCGCACAGCCGGCATAACCAGTCCCCCCCCAGCCTGAATCGCCGAGTGGTTGACGAAGACTGACGCCTTCGACAATTCCCTTCCGAACATTCCTAAAATATTCACTGCATTTCTGTCAAGTGCTCAATGCATTGTTTACAAAGGTCGCAGTTCTAAAATTTGCTAGACGGAACGGCTGGATCAACGAAAACAGTACAAGCTGAGATTGACGATTCATCAAATAACTTACAAATGATTATTCTACTAACTATCTGTGGCCGTAGCATTTGAGGCTTGCGTCGCTAGCGGCTGTATGGGTCGACCCAGTTGACTGGACCTGTTGTCCCCTTGCGCCTGCCTACCCAATCAGCTGGCCGGATAGAAGACCGTCGCTAAAAAACTCATCGCAGTCGCGAGAGGTTGCTTCACTGCAAACCTGAGGTTGACGTTCCCATGGTCCACAACTGATTACAAGTGGGCGCGACTACGTCCGTTACTTTGCACTGTTGCGCGGAAATGGGCAGGCGTAAATCCACCCAACCCGGACGTTGGCCTCTACCTCAAAAGCCTGAGGGCGGACCTTCAAAGAGTCTGCTACGGGTCCAGGCCATGTCAAAACTGGGGAATTGGGGCTTTTGCGGTCGGGTGACGTTCCGGTCTCGCGAGACTGGTCTGTTCACCGCGCCGAACGGGTTCTTACGGTCGGAAGACAGCCAGTTTTTGTTTGAAGGCGCCTCTTGGACAGCTTCCCGGCTTATTCAGCGGACGAGCCGAGCCCTCGCTCAGGTGGGGATCGCCGCCAGGAGCTTCCGGCTTCCCAGGATGTTGAGAACGCGCGTCAGATTGTAGGCCAGGACCTGAAGCGCCATCTCGGTCGAGACGCGCGGCAGGGTCTTGGTCAGGAAGTGCGTGGCCCCCATCCGTGCTTTGAGCGTGCCGAAGGGATGCTCGACCGTCTCGC
>NZ_VRVE01000165.1:0-2293 GCF_008040035.1 Methylobacterium sp. WL9 | reverse complement strand
GGTGGATTGTTGTTTATGACGTATCGGCGAGATCGCGATCGACGCAGCGAAGCCGGCACGGGGCGACGGGACGGCCTGGGCGCAGGCTTCGGCAGAACCGGTACGATCCTGGTCGCGGCCGTCCTGATGGTCGATGCGGCGGGGGCGTTGGCCCAGAACGCCACCACGATCGAGGAGATCAGCGTCGAGGGCGGCGGCCGCGGGACCGGTCCTGGCCGTCCCGGTCCAGGCCGCCGCGCCCGCCGCCTCGGCCCCGATCCCCGCCACCGGCGTGGTCGGCCCGCCGCCGCCGCCCTATGCCGGCGGACAGGTCGGGTCGGGCTCGCGGCTCGGGCTGCTCGGCAACCGCAACACCTTCGACCAGCCCTTCAGTGCGACCAGCTTCACCGAGAAGGTCATCCGCGACCAGCAGGCCCGCACCGTCCAGGACGTCGTCGACAACGACCCCTCGATCCGCACCAACGTGCCGGCCTTTTCGGGCATCCTCGGCTTCTTCATCCGCGGCTTCCCCTACTTCGCGCAGGACATCGCCTTCAACGGCCTCTACGGCGTCGCCGATTCCTTCAACCCGGCGATCGAGCCGATCGAGCGGATCGAGGTGCTGCACGGCCCCTCGACCCTGCTCTCGGGCGTGCCGCCCTTCGGCAATATCGGCGGCACCATCAACCTGATCCCGAAGCGGGCGCTGGACGAGCCGCTCAACCGCGTCACGGTCGGCTATGCCTCGAACGCCACGGTCTACTCGGCCGTCGACGTCGGCCGGCGCTTCGGCGAGGGCAAGGAGTGGGGCATCCGCTTCAACGGCGCCATCAACAAGGGCCGGACCCCGATCGACAACCAGAGCGTCGACTTCGGCGTCGCCGCCCTGGCGCTCGACTATCGCGGCGAGCGCTTCCGGGCGAGCCTCGACCTCGGCTATCAGCAGCTCGACTTCGACGCGCCCCTGCGCAACCGCTCGGTCGCCGCCGGCGTCCGCATTCCCCGCGCGCCCGACCTGACCCTCAACCAGCACCAGCCCTGGGAGTACCGCACCAGCGACAACAGGCAGATCGCCACGCGGGTCGAGTACGACCTCACCCCGGACCTGACGGTCTACGGCGCCTACGGCCGCTCGAGCTTCCGCCAGCAGTATTTCGGCGGCGTGCTGCAGATCTTCAACGCGCGCGGCGACTACCGCGACCCGATCCAGTTCATCCCGTTCGAGATCGATAACGAGACCGCCGAGGCCGGCCTGCGCGGCAGCCTCGACACCGGCTTCGTCAAGCACAGCTTCGGCCTCGCCGCCGTCGGCTTCTGGCAGGCCAACGGCCAGCAGCCGGGCGTCGCCGTCGGCCCGACCATCGTCTCGAACCTCTATGCGCCGACCGTGCTTCCCGAGCGCTCCCCCATCGGCGTCTCCCGCCTGACCCCGACCACGAGCACGCGCATCAACCGCTCGATCGCCATCGCCGACACGCTGTCGTTCCTCGACGACCACGTGCTGCTGACGCTCGGCGGACGCTGGCAGAGCCTCGACGTGCGCTCCTTCTCCCCCGTCACCGGCCTCAAGACCGGCGGCAGCGATGCCGGCGCCTTCTCGCCCGGCATCGGCCTCGTGGTGAAGCCGTTCGAGCGGCTCTCGCTCTACGCCAACTACATCGAGGGCCTGACCGCGCCGGTGGCGCCCGTCACCGCGATCAACGCCACCGCCGCCTTCCCCGCCTTCGTCTCGCGCCAGACCGAGGTCGGGGCCAAGTACGATTTCGGCACCGTCGGCGTCGGCTTTGCCGCCTTCACCATCGCGCAGCCCTTCGGCTTCCTCGGCGCCGACAACGTGTTCTTCGCCGGCGGGCGCCAGCGCAACGACGGCGTCGAGGTCACGGTGTTCGGCGAGCCGGTCCCCGGCATCCGCCTCGTCGGCGGCTTCAGCCTGCTCGACGGCGTCCAGGTCCGCTCGCAGACCGCGGCCACCGCCGGAAAGACCGCCGTCGGCGTGCCGGACGCCCAGATCAACCTCTACGCCGAGTACGACCTGCCGCCCTGGCTCGCGCCCGGCCTCAGCCTGACCGGCCGCGTGATCTACACCGCGGCGCAGTACTACGACCTCGCCAACAGCCAGAAGATCCCCGACTGGGCCACCTTCGACCTCGGCCTGCGCTACACCACCCTCTACGACGCGCGCCCCGTCACCCTGCGCGCCAACGTCGTCAACCTCACCGGAAACAACTACTGGGCCTCAACAGGACGCGGCGTCCTCTCACAAGGCGCGCCCAGAACCGTCCTCATCTCAGCATCCGTCGACTTCTGAAAAAGG
>NZ_VRVE01000164.1:0-2363 GCF_008040035.1 Methylobacterium sp. WL9 | reverse complement strand
GGGCGACGCGGCCACCCTGGCGCGGCGCGTCGCGGCCAGCCTGCGGCCGGGCGCCTGCCTGCTCCATGTCGCGGGCGAGGACCGCAAGGCGGAGCCGGGAGCGAGCCTCGATGCCGCCGGCTACCGCGTGACGGTGTGGGAGGCCTACGCGGCGCGGGCCGTCGACGCCCTGCCCGCCCCCGTCACCGAGGCCTTGGGCGACGGAAGCCTCGCGGCGGTGCTGCATTATTCGCGGCGCAGCACCGCGACGGCGCTCCGACTCACACAAACCGCCGGACTCGACGGAGCGTTTCGCGGAGTCGAGCATTACTGCCTGTCGGCAGACGTGGCCGTACCCCTGGTCGAGGCCGGACTCGTGGCCCATTTCGTTGCGGCGCGGCCGAGCGAGGATGCGCTCCTGGCCGGTCTTCCGCATTCGGCCTGAGGGCAGCCCTCGTCCGCATGGGCTGTCGGTGCTAGGCCGACAACAGAAAACGGGGTCTTCGCGGGCCGGGCATCTCACGATGCCGCGTCCGACGGCAGGCCCGAGAAGAGGGATGATACGCCCGTGACTTCATCGGCAGACGAGCGCGGCAAGCCCACCGACCGACCGGGCGACACCTCCGGCAAGCCGGCTTCGGCCACGCCGGGCGGCGCACCTGCCAAGCCCGGCTCGACCGGCAGCAGCGCCATGCCGTCGAGCGCGACTCCCAAGCCTGCCGAAACTCCGAAGGTGGTCGAGCCTGCCAAGCCCGCTGCGGCGACCGGCACTGCGTCGAGCGGTGCCGGCGCGAAGCCGGGAGACGCGACACCGCCTGCCGCAACATCGGCTGCGCCCAAGCCGGGCGTCACGGAACCGGCCAAACCCACCGTGGCGAGCACGGAACCCGTCAAGCCAGGATCCAGCGGTGCCGGTGCGGCCGGCGTCATGGATGCGTCGGCGAAGCCGGTCAGTTCCGGCCCCAACACGGTCTGGTCTACCAGCCGTGGCCAGAGTGGCGCGACGTCCGGTTCCGCCGCCTCCCCCACGCAGCCGGCGAAATCGGGCGCGACCGGCAGCAGCGCGGTTCCGCCCGTCGCGCCGTCGCCCGCCTCCGGATCTGCCAAGCCCGAGGCGCCCGCCAAAGCCGGGGCGACCGGCAGCAGCGCCATCGGCCCCGACGCGGCCAAGGACGCATCGAAGGATACAACGAAGGACGGCAGCAAGCCCGCCTCCGGTGCCGGCACGGTGCCCCCGGCCGGTGCCACGCGGGTGAAACCCGAGGATGCGCTGACCGATGGTCCGATCCTCGACCTCAAGGCTAATCGCGGCGCCGATCCGGCCGGCGCCAAGACCGGAGGCAAGGATAGCGCTGCCAAGCCGGCCGCGTCGTCCGCTCCCTCGGTCGCGGCCGCCAAGTCCGGCGCGGGCCTCGGCGCCCTCGCCGCATCCGGATTGCTGGGCGGCGTGAGCGGTGCCGTCCTGCTGTTCCTGCTCGCCCAGACGGGCATGCTCACGCCGAAGGGCGATGCGGCTCGTTTCGACGCCCTCGACAAGCGCATCGCCGCGCTCGCACCGGCCGATGCCGTGGCGGCCCTCGACCGGCGTGTCGCCGCCAACGAGACGGCGCTGAAGCCCCTGCCCGAGGCCTTGACCAAGGCCCAGGCCGCGGCTTCGTCCGCGGGCGAGAAGGCGGATCAAGCGCTCCAGAAGGCGGGCGGAGCCCCCGCTGTTCCGGCGGCCGACGGATCGACGCCGGCTCCGGCCGCGCCGGCCGACCTCGTCGCCCGGCTCGACGCCCTCGACCAGCGTGTCTCCGCCCTCCAGGAGGAGCCGGCCCGCGAGCAGGGCTCGGAGGCCAGGCTCGGCGCAACGCAGAACGGTGACGCGACGGTCCGGCTCGCCGATCTCGACGAGCGTCTGAAGGCGCTGGAGACCAAGGGTCAGGCGCAGGGCGCGCCGTCCGTGCCGGAGGAAGATATTGCGCCGAAGCTCGCGGCCCTGCAGGGCGATGTCGAAACCCGCGCCAAGGCGAACGAGGCCGCCGACAAGGCGCTCGGCCAGCGCCTCGACCAGTTGCAGCAATCCCTCGACGGCCGGGTCGCGGCCGCGACGGAGGCGGTGCAGCAGGTGACGCAGGCCAGCCGACAGACGGCAGAGGCCAACAAGGCTCAGGCCGACGAGGCCGCCAAGGCGGTCGACCGCCGTCTGCAGGAGCAGGCCGACCGCATCGCCACCCTCGACAAGACGGTCGACGGCAGCGCCAAGGCGGCGACGGTGCAGGCGACGCTCCGCGTCGTCGCGGCGAACCGCATCTCCGACGCCCTCGCGACCGGCGCGCCCTATGCGGACGCCCTCGGCAGCCTGCGCGGCAGCGATGCCGGGGACGGGGCGGGCCTCGCAC
>NZ_VRVE01000163.1:0-2495 GCF_008040035.1 Methylobacterium sp. WL9 | reverse complement strand
CCGCAGGGCGGCGGCGGTGGCGCGGCGGTAGGCGTCGCTCTCGCCGTCGCTGAAGCCCACCTCCAGCGTGCGGGGCAGGGCGCTCTCCTCGGCGCGCACGAGACCGAGGGGAGCGGACCCGTCGCGAGGAAGGACGAGATCCGCCGCAGCGAGCGCGACCGGCGAGGCGGTCCGGGGGCCGCGGATGCGCAGGCGTCCCGCCGTCACCGAGACGTTGAGCCCGAAGAGCTGGCAGAGCGGTTCGAGCACGCCGCGGGCCGAGAGCGGCCGGTCGATCACGAAGCCGTCGAGATACCCGTCGGCCTCGAGCGTGAGCGGCGGGTCGAGGCCGAAATCCGACAGGATCGCGGCGATCAGCCGGTCGAGCTCCTGGCCTTCGGCGCGTCCTGTGATCCAGTGACCGAGCGCCCAGTTGCCGGCGTCGGACCAGACCGTGTCGAAGTCGGGGAAGGCGGGGAACGGCCGCGCATCCCAGCACCAGACGAAGACGGAGGCCGGATCGACCATGCGCAGGCCGCCGCCCGGCCAGACCGGATTGTGAGCCGGCTCGAAACCGGGCATCCCCGGATCGAACCGCGCAACGATCGCTTCGAGGCCGCGGGCCTGGATCAGCTCGTCGCGGCCGCCGCGGGAGAAGGGCGGCAGCGCGTTCTCGGAGGATTTCGGGTCGGGAAAGACGTTGGGGCCGTTGGTGGCGCGGTCGTTCGCCGGAATGCCGATCTCGGTGAGCCAGATCGGCTTCGCGCCCGGCGCCCAGGCGGTTGCTCCGGTCTCGACGCCCCCGTCGCGCTCGACATGCCGGTTCGACCACCAGGCCACGAGGTCCTTCGCCCGGTAGATCCACGGCTTGCCGTAGGCGCCGTCCGTGATCGGCGTGCGGATCTGGGCGGCGCGGTCGGCCTCGCTCGCATAATACCAGTCAAAGGCCTCGCCCGTGCCGAGGCGGTCCTTGAGGTAGGCGCGGTCGTAGATCGCCGGCGCGAGGGCCGCGTCGGCGTGCGTGTCGCCGTCGCGCCAGTCGGAGAGCGGCGGGTAGTAGTCGATGCCGACCGCGTCGATCGCGGCGTCGGCAAACAGCGCGTCGAGGGGAAACCGGATGGTCGCTCCGCCGTCGCGGACATGCGCGCCGTACTCGGTCCAGTCGGCCGCGTAGACGAGCTTCGCGGAGGTCCCGAGGATGGCGCGGACCGCGTGGGCGAGGCTGCGCAGGGCCTCGACCGCCGGGTAGTCGCCGCCCGCGCCCCGCACGCGGGTCAGCCCGACGAGCTCGCTGCCGAGGATGAAGCCCGCGAGCCCCTTGCCCGCCAGCAGGCGGGCGTAGTGCAGCACCAACCCGCGAAAGCCTTGGGCGCCGGAGAAGAACGCCGCGACCTGGCTCGCCGCCTCCGCGGTTCCGTCCGGGCTGCCGGGCTGGCCCGGGGCGGGATCGCAGGTGATGCGCCCGCGCCAGGGATAGGCTGGCTGGATCTCCCCCGCACGGTGCGGATCGGGCAGGGCGTTGCCCGCGGGCACGTCCATCATCAGGAACGGATAGAGCACGACGCCGAGCCCGCGCCGGTTCAGCTCCGCCCGAGCCGCAGCAGGCCGGCATCGGACGGCGTGCCGCCATAAGCCGGGCTGCCGTCGCGCAGCGAGACCACGCCCGCATCCGCGCGGCCGAGGCCAGCGACGCGCCAGCTGTCGCCGGTGGTCGCCTTCGCCGCGTTGTCGACGCGCGGGGCGATGGTGCATCGGCCGGCACGCAGATCGCTGCCGAACCAGCTCACCACCACCGCGACCTTCGCGAGGTTCGGGCACAGCGCCTGCAGGGCGTCGAGGGAGGCCAGCACGTCGCTGGCGCCCTGGAGCTGGAAGCGGTTGGCCGGCCGCGTCGCGCCGAGGCCCGCATCCTCGCTCACCGGGGTCGGGTCGAGGCCGAATTCGGTGGAGCCGGGGATCAGGCAGACCGCCCGGATTTTTTCCGCGATGCCGCCGACCGGGCGGATCACCTCGAAGGCGAACTGCGGGATGCGGTTGCCGAACTCCGCCAGCGCCAGCCGCTCGAAGACTACGTAGGCGAGCCCGCGATAGGCCGGCGCCCCGTCCGCTCCCTCTTTGGCGACGACGAGCGGGTCGGGCGCCTGGGTCGCGGCGCCGGTGTGGACGCGCATCGTGAGTTTCGTCAGGTCGATCTCGGCTCCGTCGGCCCAGACCCGGCGGACGAAGGCGATCTCGGCGGCACAGAGGCCGACCGCGATGTTGGCGTAGTAGCTGTAGGCCGTGCGCACGGTCTTCGGGCCGCCGCCGCCCTTGGAGCCCGAGGACGAACGCTCCACCGTGGTGTTGGCCACTTCCAGCGGCCGCGTCGCCCAGATCAGCGTGCCGCCGATGCGGGCCCGGCCGTAGAGGCGCGGGATCGGCTCGCCCTCGGTGGAGGTCAGGCCGCCGACTTCGCCGAGGCGCGGCCCCTCGACGAAGCGGGCGCTCGTGCCGCCGAACAGCGCGCCGTCGATGGC
>NZ_VRVE01000162.1:0-2605 GCF_008040035.1 Methylobacterium sp. WL9 | reverse complement strand
AGACGACGACGGGGGCGAAGAAGCGCCAGTTGAACTCGCGGGCGATGCGGTCGACGTTGCTGCGGCCGCGTCCGCAGATCGGGCGCTGGTAGCTCGGATCGACCACCAGCGTCGCGATCTGCAGCCACTGCAGCATCGGGGCCGGACCCGCCGACACGTCGCTATGCGCGGTAAAGCTTTTCGTCGAGATCGGCAGCATGTCGTACCTCCGTCCAAAGCGCGCGCAAGCGAAGTGTCCCTTGCGCAGTGGGGTCTTCTGGGCGGGCATCTACAGGCAATATAACTTATGTTATTTATTTTTAGCTTGGCGATTCCACCGAACGTAAAGGGGCGATAGTTACTCTTTTTCTGGCGCGTCGATCGTCGAGTTAACTAACGAAAACTTAACTTGCGCGCTCAACATACGAAGCTTCCATCGCAACGCAATATACAATTTGCCGCGCGGTTGGATTTATCAGTTTACGGCTTGTGGATAGGTCCAGTTATTGTCTAATACTAGACATTTTACGGCAAAATAAGTTGTTCTTATTGCCGGTTTTAAGGGCGGATCGCTGCGCTTGTGACGTGCAAAGAGGCGCGTCGTGCGTATCTCAGATGCAAACCGGTTCAGAATCGCCGGTCGCCCGAGCGGCTATCGCGGAAATGGGATTCTCTCCGAGACTGGCCTCAAGCCTGTGGAAGATGTCCTCATGCGACGGGACAGCGCAGGGATGAAACAGTCGCCACCTGACGGCGCCCAATCCAGGTCTTGGTCGCTCTTGGATGGAAGGTTGCCGGAAAAACCCGTCCTACCGTGCGGATCACGGTCAGTTACTGTCGCGCACGCTTCCGGTATGGCGGCTCGAAGAACGGTCGGATCGAGCCGTTGAATTCTTTGGAGACGGAAAACCTGCACCTTCGTCGATCAATCTTCGCTTCGATTTTAGAGAAGCCGACCATCGAGAAGGGTGCGTCGGATTTGAAGAGCAGCGCCGGCCGAACCTTCGAACCCGGGCTCCCGTCGATTCCTGAGCAAGCGCACCGGAGCAGTGCGCTTGCCGCATTCCTCGCCGTCAACTGCCGAGGATGAAGTTGTTGGCGGTCAGGGTCGAGGCTCCGACAACGAATTGGAAATCGGGCTTGCTGTCCCCGTTCGTGTCCGCGCTCACCAGTTGAGTGCCGCCCTGCGTGCCGCGCTGGTAGTGCAACTGGCCGGCTTGGCCAGTGAAGGCGCCCGTTCCGATAAACGTGAAGCCCTGCATGCCCGAGATCAGGCTGTTGGCATCGATCGCAGACAGGTCGATCTGGTCGCCGTCGCCCGCGATCAGCTCGATGTAGTCGGGCGCGCTGGCCGGACCGAAATCGGCCAGGCTCTGGAACACGAAGCGGTCGGCGCCGGCACCGCCGTAGAGCAGGTCGGTACCAGGACCACCGATCAGCACATCGTTCCCGGCGCCCCCCGAGATGTAGTCGTTGCCGCCCCCGCCGTAGATGGTGTCGTTGCCGCCGTTGCCCCGCAGCGTATCGTTGCCGGAGCCTCCGTTGATGACGTTGCCGGCCTCGGTGTCGTTGATGGTGATGCCGGCCGCACTCGGCGTGTTGTTGGTGACGGCCTGGGCTGCGAGGGTGGCGGCGTCGTTTCCGGCGAGATCCTGGACGGCGAGGACGTCGTTGCCGGCTGTCGGGTCGGTATAGGCGACCGTGACCGCCTGACCCGATGTCACCGGCGCGGCCAGGGTCAGCGTCACGGTCCGGGCCGTGCTGTTGACGGCCACGCCGCTGACACTGGCGGCGCTCCCGGCCACGGTGACGGCGAAGGCACCGGCCGCCGGGACGTTGGTGGCGTCGAGAGCCTCGTTGTAGGTCAGCACCAAGCTGGCGCCGTTCACGGCGGCCGACTGAAACACCGGCGGGGTCGTGTCGGCCGGCGGCGGCGTGGTGTTGGCGACGCTCTGGGCCGCAAGGGTGGCTGCATCGTTGCCGACCAGATCCTGTACGGCGAGGGCGTCGTTGCCGGCTGTCGGGTCGGTATAGGCCACGGTGATCGCCTGGCCGGACGTCACCGGCGCGGCCAGGGTCAGGGTGACCGTTTGGGTCGCGCTGTTGACGGCAATGCCGCTCACAGCGACGGGGCTGCCGGCCACAGTGACCGCGAAAGTGCCGGCCGCCGGGACGTTGGTGGCGTCGAGGGCCTCGTTGTAGGTCAGCACCAAGTTGGCGCCGTTCACGGCGGCCGACTGGAACATCGGTGGGGTCGTGTCGGCAGGCGGCGGCGTGGTGTTGGCGACGCTCTGGGCCGCAAGGGTGGCTGCATCGTTGCCGGCCAGATCCTGTACGGCGAGGGCGTCGTTGCCGGCTGTCGGGTCGGTATAGGCCACGGTGACCGCCTGGCTGGACGTCACCGGTGCGGCCAGGGTAAGGGTGACCGTTTGGGCTGTGCTGTTGACCGCAACGCTGCTCACACCGACGGCGCCCCCGGCCACGGTGACCGCGAAGGCACCGGCCGCCGGGACGTTGGTGGCGTCGAGGGCCTCGTTGTAGGTCAGCACCAGGCTGGCGGCGTTGACGCTTGCCGACTGAAACACCGGTGGTGTCGTGTCCGGCGTCGCGTTGGCGACGCCCTGGG
>NZ_VRVE01000161.1:0-2635 GCF_008040035.1 Methylobacterium sp. WL9 | reverse complement strand
CCCTCCCCCAGCCCGTCGAGCTGCATCCGGATGAAAGCCGCCTCCGCCGCGGTGCCGGCGAGCGCGATCGCCCTGTCGAAGCTGACCCGCGCCTCCTCCCGCCGGCCGAGCTCGTTCAGGAACGCGCCGCGGGCGCCGTGGAAGTAGAAGTAGCCGGCGAGGTCCTTTTCCAGCGGCGCGATCAGCGCCAGGGCGTCGGCCGGCCCGCGCGCCTTGAACACGGCGACCGCGCGGTTGAGCGTCACCACGGGCGAGGGCTGCATCCGCTCGAGGCTGGCATAGAGGTGGTCGATCTGCGGCCAGTCGGTTTCGGCGGCCGTCGCGGCGCGGGCGTGGAGGGCGGCGACGGCTGCCTGGATCTGGTAGGGGCCGGGCCGGTTGTGGCGCATCGCCTTGTCGAGGAGCGCGAGCCCCTCCCCGATCATGCCGCGATCCCAGGCCGCGCGGTCCTGGTCCTCCAGCAGCACCACGGCGCCGTGCGCGTCGAAGCGGGCGGCGGTGCGCGCATGCTGCAGCAGCATCAGCGCGGCGAGACCCATGATCTCGGGCTCACCGGGAAAGATCTTCTGGAGCAGTCGGACGAGGCGGATGGCCTCGTCGCAGAGAGGCGCGCGGGCTGCGGTCTGGTCGTAGCCGGCGGAATAGCCCTCGTTGAAGACGAGGTAGAGCATCGCCGCCACCGCCGCGAGGCGCTCCGTGCGCTCAGCGGGACCCGGCGCCTCGAACGGCACCGCGGCCTTCGCCACCCGCCCCTTGGCGCGGGTGATGCGCTGCTCCATCGCGCTCTCGCCGACGAGAAACGCGTGGGCGATGCGCGCCACCGGCAGGCCGGACACGATGCGCAAGGCCAGCGCGATCTGCTGCGTCCGCGGCAGGTCGGGATGGCAGCAGATGAACAGCAGCCGCAGGATGTCGTCGCGATACTGAGATCCGTCGAGGCGCTCGGCGAGCGCGCTCTCGGCATCCTCCAGATCCGAGAGCCTTTCTTCGTCCGGCAGCGCCTCGAGGCGGCTGCGCTTGCGCGCGGCGTCGACCCCGGCGTTGCGCCCGACCAGGATCAGCCAGGCGGCGGTGTCGCGCGGCGGACCGTTCTTCGGCCAGGACGCCAGCGCCCGCAGGCAGGCTTCCTGAAACGCCTCCTCCGCCGTGTCGAGATTGCGAAAATAGCGCAGCAGGGCGGCGACCGCGACGGGCCGCGCCCCGGTCAGCGCCTGCTCGATCCAGTCGAGATCGCTCATGGTGCGGCGGCTTTCGCATCGAAGAAATTGGCGACGGGGCGCAGTTCGTAGCTTCCGCCGGGATTGGCCGCGCCGAGTTCCTTCGCGATGGCGAGCGCCTCCTCCAGCCCCGCGACCTCGACGAGGTAGAAGCCGAGCAGCTGCTCCTTGGTCTCGGCGAAGGGGCCGTCGACGACGAGCGGCGGCTCGCGGTCCTTGCGCAAAGTCGTGGCGGCGGTGGTCGGCATCAGCCGGGCGACCGGCCCGAGCCGGCCCTCCCGCGCCAGCCGCTCCTGAACGACCGCGAGCTTTTGCATCACCGCGTCGTCCTGCTCCCGGCTCCAGGCGCAGACGGCATGTTCGTCGTGATAGCAGAGGATGGCATAGAGCATCGGTCGGTCCCGCTTCGTCTCCGAGGACGGGCGAGATTAGCCGTTGCCGACAGGGTGGCGCAAAAACTTCGCCGTGCGTTCGACGACAAACTACGTGGGCAACTTTCCCACGAAATGCTGTAACAATCGGCCCTCAAACACGGTCCCTACCTGCAGGAGACCGATCGATACCCTCTCCCCGGCGGAGCGGCCTCCGCGTCCACGAATTCCTGACTCTTGCCTTCGGACTGGTCTGCGCCGGGGTGATCGTGGCGACCGAGGATGCGCCGCGGATCACGCCGCTGGTGGTGTCCTACGGCGCCTTCGGGGCTGCGAGCGAAGCCCCGGGCGGCCTCACCTCCGGTTGCCTCGGGATCGTGGGGCTGCTGCGGTGCCGATAGCGGCACGGCGCGTGATCCGGACTGGATGCCCGCCCCTGCTCACAGCCGCGGCCGCGTGGTAGGCGACGCGCGGGATCGGCCCTGACGGCATCGGCGTGTCCGGGCCTCGGCACGAGGAGACCCTGGATGAGCGACACGCAGACGATCGCCCTGGCCCTGCATGGCGGGGCGATCCCGAACCGCAGCCGCGACTATGCCCGTGATATCGAAAACATGCGCGGTCTCGTCGAGACGGCCCGGGACCGGCTGCGGGCCGGGACCTCGGCACTCGACGTCGCGGTGGAGACGATCGCGGCCCTGGAGGCCTCGGGTCTCTACGCCGCCGGTCGCGGTTCGTCCCCCAACAGCGCCGGGCATTACGAACTCGATGCGAGCCTCGTCGACGGCACGACGGGTGCGGCCGGCGCGGTGGCGGCGCTGCAGGGCTTTCGCAGTCCGATCCGGGCGGCCCGCGCCGTGATGGAGGCGACTCCGCACGTGCTGCTCGCCGGGGACGGCGCCGCGATCTTCGCCCGCGAACAGGGCCTCGACGCGATCGAGCCCGGACAAGACTGGTTTACCCATGCCGGGCTCGAGGGCGGCCTGCCGCCGCCGGGCGAACTCGCCCACGGCACCGTCGGCTGCGTCGTGCGCGATGCGCAAGGCC
>NZ_VRVE01000160.1:0-2715 GCF_008040035.1 Methylobacterium sp. WL9 | reverse complement strand
GGCCTTGGGGGCGGGGGCCGAGGCGAGTTCGGCCATGAGCTTCGCGTCGTGGATCACAGCTTGCCTCCCTCGGTGGTGGAAGCCGGCTGGCCGGCGGCCTGATGGATCGCCGCGCGGATGCGCGGGTAGGTGCCGCAGCGACAGATGTTGCCGCTCATCGCCTCGTCGATGTCCTGGTCGCTCGGCTTCGGCGTGTCCTTGAGCAGCGAGGCGGCCTGCATGATCTGGCCGCACTGGCAGTAGCCGCACTGGGCGACGTTGAGATCGCGCCAGGCGACCTGGACCGGATGGTTACCGTCGGGCGAGAGCCCCTCGATGGTCAGCACCTCCTGGCCCTCCGCCGCCGAGACCGGCGTGGTGCAGGAGCGCGTGGCGGTGCCGCCGAGATGGATCGTGCAGGCCCCGCAGAGCGCCTGGCCGCAGCCGAACTTCACGCCGGTGAAGCCGAGTTCGTCGCGCAGGTACCAGAGCAGCGGCATGTCGGGGTCGCCGTCGAAACTGCGCTCCGCCCCGTTCACGGTGAGTTTGATCATCGCTTCGTCCTGTCGTGAGGCCGCCGCGTGTCGCTTCGGGCGACGCGACGACGAGCCGGTGTCGAAGGGCGGTCGCCGGGAGCCGGAGGCTCGCGCGATCGCTGAGAGCATGCGGGACGAATCCGCTACGGCCGGGCTGTCGCTGCCGGCACGCGCACGAAGGCCCCCGCCCCCGCACCGCATCTTGGAATGGGAATAATGTATCCGCCCGCGGGATGATCGCGCAATGCAGGCCGGAGCGGGGATTTCGCCGTCGGGTTGCATGGGGCGAAGACGGCGTGACGTTTCGCACATGGCGACGGCGCGTGTTCGCGCTGGTCGAAGGGCCGAGTGCGGAAGAGCCGAAATCGACGGCTTCGGTCTCACGCCGTTTCCGGTCGAGGGCTTCGGCTTACCACGCCCCCCTTCCCCGGACGGGTGGAGCGTCAGCGGAACCCGATCCGGGGCCCAGCATAAGGACGTCGCGAAGCGTCGAAACGTCGGCGCCGTTCGAATCGAGCCGCTGGCGCGGCCCGTGTTCTCGCTGGGTCCCGGATCACCTTCCACTGTGTTCCAGGCGTCCGGGAAAGGGCCGTGGACATCGGATGGATCAACTGGATCGAACGGATCGACCGGAAACGGTCTCAAACCTTCGCCGACGACTCCGCCGCGACGACGAACCCGACGCCCTCGATCTCCGGATGGCCCGCTTCGTTCGGCACCGTGAGGGGATAGAAGCTCATCCGCAGGTGGCGGATTCCGCCCGGCACGGTTCTGGAGGCGACCGGCACGGGGAGGTCGGACGTCGCCACGCCCTGCCGCAGGGCGGCGTGGAGCGGTGTCGAGAGCCGCTCCTCCAGCGCCGGCAGCGCCGCCCAGATCGGTTGGCCGATGCCTGCACCGAAGCCGCTGCCGCCGAGGCTCGCCAGCGCGCGGTTGCGATGCTGCAGCCGCAGGTCGCGGTCGAGGAAGCCGAGGCCCACGGGGGCGTTCTCCAGCACGCCTTCGAGGAGCGCGCTGGTCAGCCGGCCCTCCTCCCGGCGCAGGACGAGCAGCCACGCGACCAGGGCCACCGCGCTCCAGGCGGTGGTCCCGGTAAGCAAAGCCAGCAGCAGCCCGCGCAGGCGGTCGCTGCGCTGGATCTTGTCGACCCGCTCGGAGAGCTTCGTGCGGATCGCCACGGCCTCGGCGCGGATCGCGTCCATGGTCTCCTTGCCGTCCCCCGTCCGCACGAGGTCCGTCGCGGCCTCGAACCCCTGTTCCTTGCGCAGGGCCACGACGCGGGCGGCGAAGGCGCGCTTCTCCGCCACCAGCACGTCCAGCGGCCTGCCGCCGGCGACCGACGGGTCGAGATGCCCGCGGGTGATCGTGTTCAGCCGAGCCAGGCTGCGGTCGATGGCGGCGCGGGCGCCGTCATAGGGGATCAGGTAGTTGTCGCTGCCGACGAGCACGAAGCCGCGCTCGCCCGTCTCCAGGTCCTTGATCGAGGAGAACAACCGCTCGACTTCGAGCACCACGCCGTTGGCCTCGGCCACCCGGTCGCGGCTCGATTCGGCCACGAGGTAGTTCCAGCCGGCGGCGAGCAGGGCGATGATCAGCAGGCCGAAGGCGACGGGCGAGTTGACGAGCGCTGCGGTGAGCCTCGACCGACGCCGGTTCCAGCGGCGCAAGGCGGCGATCGGGGCGTGCATGGCTGTGGTCCGGGACCCTGCGACGAGGCCCGGGCATGATACCGCTTCGCCGACGGAGCCAACAGGGCGATTGTGGTGAGGCCGTGGGTGGACCTCAATCCACGAACCGTCGGCCGCCGGTGCATGCGGCTTTCAGGCTTCTCCTGCCGATCGCGAAACGTGCCGAGCCCGCTCTCGGTGGAGACCCCGGCGCCGGTCAGCACGAAGATGTCTTTCGGATCCGCCATCGCTCGTGCCCGTCGCCGATACAGGATTCGTCGGTATGCACCCCTTTTATCGGAGATTAACCAAATTGGCGTTCAATCGGAGACGGTTAAGGTTGATGTTTCCCTGACGGCCGAGTTGGCCTTTCCGGCCCGCGATCGCGCTTCTTCGAGCGCGGCGCGGGCGGGACGGCGTCCGTGCGGGATACGCGTATCCGAGTACAGCCCGCATGATCGACGACGCGTATCGCTACGGCCGCCTGACGCGCCGCCCCCGTCGTCGCCGGCTGCGCGCCGACCTGCTGGCGA
>NZ_VRVE01000015.1:0-56183 GCF_008040035.1 Methylobacterium sp. WL9 | reverse complement strand
CCACGTAGGCGGCCGGCCCGGCGAGGCCGGCGAGGCCGAAGACGTCGCGCACCGCCGGCCGCAGCAGCGCCACCAGGGCATCGCGGCGGCAGAGCCTGCGCAGATCCTCCCCGGTGGTCCGCGAATTCACCAGGAAGGTCCGGCCGAGGCGCATGGCGAGGGCGAAGCTCGGCGCCATGTAGGCCCGGGCGCGCCAGTTCAGGTCCTGCGGCCGGGTCAGCAGGAAGGTGTCGTGAATGTAGGTGACGCAGCGGCGTCCGAGCGCCAGCGCCAGCGGCCCGGGCGGGAAGCCGGGAAACACGAACAGGGCCGAGCGGTCGGCGAGCCCGCGCGCCGGCACGGCGATGTGCTGGTCGAGCATCATCCGCAGGAGGCTCGGGCTGCGCAGGGCCCGGACCTCGTGCGGCGCCAGCCGTTCGGGTGCGAACAGGTCGAGGGCGACCCGCTCGATGCCGGTGACATGCCCGCGCATGTTGGTCTGATCGATGTAGACGCGGCGGGGCAGGGCGGGACGCTCCGTCATCGCGAAACCGTCCGGCGGGAGGTGCCGCGGCGCAGGAGCGTGGCGGCGTAGAGGGTACGGCGCATCCAGAGCGGCATGCCGCGTCCGAACACGGCCTGTTTGGCCCGCCGCAGGTTGCGGACGATCGGGCGCGAAGGCGCGGCCACCAGTCCGGTCGCACCGGCATGGCGGTCCTTCGCGAAGGCGAATCGTCCGAGCATGGTCGGCCGGAACGTCAGCCGGGCGCGCGGCGCGACCGAGGGCATGCCGGCCCATCCGGCGAAGGCCTCGTGCAGCGAGATGGCCGCGGCGGCGTGGCTGAACCGGCTCTCCAGCACGATCCGCGCGAAGGCGCCGAGCCGGCGGCGGCGGGGCGCGTCCGCGATCAACGCCTCAAGGCCCTCGGCGAGCGTGCCTGTGCGCGGATCGACGAGGAGGCCCGTGACGCCGTCGATCACCGCCGAGGTGAGGCCGGTGGCCCGGTAGGCCACCGTCGGCGTCCCGCACAGGCCCGCTTCGATCGGCGTCTGCCCGAGGGTCTCGAGCCGGCTCGCCGTCAGGTAGACGTCGCAGGCGGCGTACCATTGCGCGAGGATCTCCTCGTCGCCGATCGGGCCGGGCGCGTGGAGGTTGGCGAGGCCGAACACGCTCGGGTCGTCGAGGCGCCCGACCGCGACGAAGCCGATGCCGGGCCGGGCGACCCGCGCCATGGTGGCGACGAGGTCGTCGAAACCCTTGTCGGGCGCATCCGCGATCACGGCGGCGAACAGCACGAGGATGTCGGTCTCGGGCAGGCCGAGCTGCCGCCGCAGGGCTGCACGGTCGCGGGGGCGAAACACGCCGGTCGGGAAGGCCAGTTGAACGGGTGCGATCGTGGTTCGGTCCGGCGCGAGCGCGCGGGCACGAGCCTCCGTCCAGTCCGAATTGGCCAGCAGCAGCGGGGCGGCGGACCCGGTGAGGAGCCGGCGCTTCCCGGCATGGGCGGCGGCGATGCGGGCCGGGCCAAGCTGCGGATATTCTGTCGGCGTCGGGCAGCGCGCGTCGCAGCCGGTGGCGATCACCGCGCAATCCTTGGGATGCGCGCAGCGTCCGGTCAGCGCGAAGAGGTCGTGCAGCGCGAGCGCCGTCGGCACTTCCGCCGCGAGGCGTTCGATCACGCCGCCGACGCGGGTCGCGCCGTGGAGGTTGCCCGCGAGCACGAGGTCGTGCCGTCCCGCCAGGATCGCGGACTCGGTCCGCGGGAAGGCGTCGGTCCATTCCGCCGCCGCGGGCGGGGATTCGTCGGCGAGCCGGACATGGGTGATGCGGTGGCCTGCCAGATCAAGCGCTTCGGCGAGCCGGCGATGGGCGATGCCGGCACCGCCGCCGTAGCCGAGATCGGTCAGCGAAACGACGGACAGGCCTGCGGCCGCGGTCTCGCCCGCCGGGTCGCGCCGGAGCAGGACCGGCCGCCCGATCCGCGACAGCCGGATGTCGGCAGCCGCGAGGCTCTGCCAGAGTACGGCCGAGGAAGGCGGAGGGTTCGTCTCGGTAAGCGCGAGGCGCAGCATCGCCGTGCGGGAGACCAGGATGTCCCCGCAGCCGGACCGGCCGCCTGCCTCCGACAGCGGTGCCGCCGGGTCGCCGAGCACGTCGAGACCGTGGACGCCGCGGTCGAACAGCACGCGGAGCCCTGCGACGGCGCCCGCGCCCGTCAGCACCGCTTCCAGGCAGAGGGCAGCGAGCGCGCCCGGCGCGAGCAGGTCGCCGGCCGCGAGCCAGAGCAGGAAGTCCGTGTTCGAACCGGCACAGGCGATGCCGATCGCTTTGCCGGCTTGCGATACGTCCCGGCAGAGGACGTGGCTCAGGCGCGGATAGGCTTGGGCCGCCACCGAGGCGAGCGTTGCCGCGTCTTCGGATTCTCCCGCCCCCGGCAGGATGACGACGACGATCTGCGGCCAGGGCCGTCCGTCCGGAAGCGTGTCGGGCAAGGGTGGACGCGGGCCGAGGGCGCCGGGCCAGTCGGCGATGCCGTGGTCGTCCTGAGACTGGATTGGCCCGTGGCTCATACCGGCTCGGTTCTCGGACGCGGTCGTCGGGAACCGCGCGGCAGGCCTCCGCGGCCATGACGTCTGGCCGAGACCATGCTGGGAGAACCGTAAAGAAAAGCCGTCATATCAATGGTTGCAGGCTTCGAGTCTTCGAGTCCTTCGCCGCTGGCAAACGCGAATGCGCGTCCGGGAGCGCCTCAGCGCTCGGGCTTGTCGTCCTCATGCATTCCCGTTCCGACCATGCTCTCGGTGCGTCCCTCTTCGACGGCGGCACGGTCTCGGCCGGCAAGACGCGGACCGCTGACCCCGATCGCTTCGGCATCGCAGTGGCAAAGTCATCGACGTGGCGAGATACGAGTACGCACGCGCGGTGATGCATCCGATGCCTGGCCTGAGGTCATGCAGCTGCTACGGCTCGATCGCGTCTGACAAAAATCTTTTGTCGCCCGACGGGTCCGTTTGATTGAATTATATCGCCTTTCCTGTTCAATTGGCTTTTAGAACAAGACCAATTTGGGTAGGAAAACATGTCGAGTCCCGAGCCTTGGAGCGCTTCGCGCGCGGCTGGGATCGTCGCCGAGCATAAGCACCTCGAAGGCGCGACGCTCCCGATCTTGCACGCCTTGCAGGAGGAATTTGGCTACGTCGACGAGGCCGCGGTGCCGATCATCGCCGACGCGCTGAACCTCTCGCGCGCCGAAGTGCATGGCTGCATCACGTTCTACCACGACTTCCGCAAGGCGCCGGCCGGACGCCAGCAGGTGAAGCTCTGCCGCGCCGAGGCCTGTCAGGCCATGGGTTCGGACCGGCTGCATGGCGAGATCCTGCAGCGTCTCGGCATCGACTGGCACGGCACCACCGCCGACGGCGAGGTCACGGTCGAGCCGGTCTATTGCCTCGGTCTCTGCTCCAACGGCCCTGCCGCGATGATCGGCGAGGAGCCCCTCGCGCGCCTCAGCGCCGACAGCCTGGACGCCGCTTTGAAGGAGTCCCGGGCATGAGCATTAAGATCTTCGTCCCCAAGGACGCCGTCGCCCTCGGCCTCGGCGCCAACCGCGTCGCCCGCGAGATCTTTTCCGGCGCCGAACAGCGCGGTCTCGACGTCGAGATCGTCCGCACCGGCACCCGCGGCATGCTCTGGCTCGAGCCGATGATCGAGGTCGCGACGCCGGAGGGCCGCATCGCCTACGGTCCTGTGACCCATGCCGACGTCGAAGGCCTGCTCGATGCCGGCCTGCATGAGGGCGGCGCGCATGCGCTGCGCCTCGGTAACCCGGAAGAGATTCCCTTCCTCAAGCGCCAGCACCGCCTGACCTTCCATCGCTGCGGCGTGGTCGATCCGGTCTCCGTCGAGGATTACCGGGCGCATGGCGGCTATCGCGGCCTCGAAGCCGCGCTGAAGCTCGAGCCGGCGAAAGTCGTCGAGCAGGTCAAGGATTCAGGGCTGCGCGGACGCGGCGGCGCCGGCTTCCCGGCCGGCATCAAGTGGAACACGGTGATGCTCGCCGAGAACGAGCGCAAATACGTGGTCTGCAACGCGGACGAAGGCGATTCCGGTACCTTCGCCGACCGCATCATGATGGAGGGCGACCCCTTCAACCTGATCGAGGGCATGACCATCGCCGCCGTCGCCGTCGGCGCGACCCGCGGCTACATCTATTGCCGTTCGGAATACCCGCAGGCGTTCCGCACCATGCGCGACGCCATCGCCAACGGCGTCAAGGCGGGCACCCTCGGCGAGAACATCCTGGGCTCCGGCAAGACCTTCCACCTGGAGGTTCGCCTCGGGGCCGGCGCCTATATCTGCGGCGAGGAGACCTCGCTGCTGGAGAGCCTGGAGGGCCGCCGCGGGCTCGTGCGCGCCAAGCCGCCGATCCCGGCCCTCAAGGGCTTCATGGGCAAGCCGACGCTGGTCAACAACGTCATGACCTTCACGGCGGTGCCGTGGATCCTGGAGCACGGCGCCAAGGCCTATGCCGAGTACGGCATGGGCCGCTCGCTCGGCACGCTGCCGATCCAGCTTGCCGGCAACATCAAGCAGGGTGGCCTGATCGAGTACGCCTTCGGCATCACGATCCGCGAGATCATCGAGGATTTCGGTGGCGGCACCTTCTCCGGCCGGCCGGTGCGGGCGGTGCAGGTCGGCGGCCCCCTCGGCGCCTACTTCCCCGACAACCTCCTCGATACGCCGCTGGACTACGAGAAGATGGCGGCGGCCAAGGGCCTCGTCGGGCATGGCGGCATCGTCGTGTTTGACGACACCGTCGACATGGCCAAGCAAGCGCGCTTCGCCTTCGAGTTCTGCGCCACCGAATCCTGCGGCAAGTGCACCCCCTGCCGCATCGGCGCGACGCGCGGCGTCGAGACCATGGACAAGGTCATCGCGGGCAACCGCCCCGAGGCCAACATCGAGCTGGTCAAGGATCTCTGCGAGATCATGACCGACGGATCGCTCTGCGCCATGGGCGGGTTGACCCCCATGCCGGTGATGAGCGCGATCACGCATTTCCCCGAAGATTTTACGCGCGGCAGCTCGCTGCCGATCGCGGCCGAGTGAGGAAGCAGCCATGAGCCTCATCAAGGAAATCGACTACGGCACGCCGATCCGCGTCAGCGAGAAGACGGTGAGCCTGACCATCGACGGCGAGACCGTCACCGTGCCCGCGGGCACCTCGGTGATGTCGGCTGCGATGCACATGGGCACCAAGATCCCGAAGCTCTGCGCGACGGATTCGCTGGAGCCGTTCGGGTCCTGCCGGATGTGCCTCGTCGAGATCGAGGGCCGCCGCGGCACGCCGGCCTCCTGCACCACGCCGGCCGAGGACGGCATGGTGGTGAAGACACAGACGGACAAGCTGCACCGCCTGCGTAAGGGCGTGATGGAGCTCTACATCTCCGACCACCCGCTCGACTGCCTGTCCTGCGCGGCCAACGGCGATTGCGAGCTGCAGGACACGGCGGGCCAAGTCGGCCTGCGCGGCGTCCGCTACGGCTACGACGGCGAGAACCACGTCAAGCCGACCTCCGAGAAGTACCTGCCGAAGGACGAGTCGAACCCTTACTTCACCTACGATCCCTCGAAGTGCATCGTCTGCAACCGCTGCGTCCGCGCCTGCGAGGAGACGCAGGGAACCTTCGCGCTGACGATCTCGGGCCGCGGCTTCGACAGCCGCGTGGCGGCGGGTCCGACCAACTTCATGCAGTCCGAATGCGTGTCTTGCGGCGCCTGCGTCCAGGCCTGCCCGACCGCGACCCTGCAGGAGAAGTCGGTCCACGAGTTCGGCCAGCCCGATCACTCGGCCGTGACCACCTGCGCCTATTGCGGCGTCGGCTGCTCGTTCAAGGCCGAGATGCAGGGCGACAAGGTCATCCGCATGGTGCCGTTCAAGGACGGCAAGGCCAACGAGGGCCATAGCTGCGTCAAGGGCCGCTTCGCCTACGGCTACTCGACCCACAAGGACCGCATCACCAAGCCGATGATCCGCGACAAGATCACGGACCCCTGGCAGGAAGTCTCGTGGGAGGTCGCGATCGATCGCGCCGCCTCCGAGTTCAAGCGAATCCAGGCGAAGTACGGCAAGGACTCGGTCGGCGGCATCACCTCGTCGCGCTGCACCAACGAGGAGGCCTACCTCGTCCAGAAGCTCGTGCGCGCCGCCTTCGGCAACAACAACGTCGATACCTGCGCCCGCGTCTGCCATTCGCCGACCGGCTACGGCCTGATGTCGACGCTCGGCACCTCGGCCGGCACGCAGGACTTCAAATCCGTCGAGAAGTCCGACGTGATCCTCGTCATCGGCGCGAACCCGACCGACGGCCACCCGGTCTTCGCCTCGCGCATGAAGAAGCGCATCCGCGAGGGCGCCCGGCTCATCGTCGCAGATCCGCGCAAGATCGACCTCGTGAAGTCGCCGCACATCAAGGCCGATTACCACCTGCCGCTGAAGCCCGGCTCCAACGTCGCGTTCATCAATGCCTTCGCCCACGTCATCGTCACCGAAGGCCTGATCGACGAGGCTTACGTCCGCGAGCGCTGCGACCTCGCCGAGTTCGAATCCTGGGCCCGGTTCATCGCCGAGGAGCGCAACTCGCCGGAATCGGCCGAGGCCTTCACCGGCGTCAATGCAGCGGACCTGCGCGCCGCGGCGCGCCTCTACGCCACCGGCGGCAACGGTGCGATCTATTACGGCCTCGGCGTCACCGAGCACAGCCAGGGCTCGACCATGGTCATGGGCATGGCCAACATCGCCATGGCCACCGGCAACATCGGCATGGTCGGCGCCGGCGTGAACCCGCTGCGCGGCCAGAACAACGTGCAGGGCTCCTGCGACATGGGCTCGTTCCCGCACGAGCTGCCTGGCTACCGCCACGTCTCGGACGATTCCACCCGCGAGAGCTTCGAGGCCCTGTGGGGCGCAAAGCTCGACAACGCGCCGGGCCTGCGCATCACCAACATGCTCGACGAGGCCGTCGATGGCGCCTTCAAGGGCATGTACATCCAGGGCGAGGACATCGCGCAGTCGGACCCCGACACGCATCACGTCACCTCCGGCCTCATGGCCATGGAGTGCATCGTGATCCAGGATCTGTTCCTGAACGAGACCGCGAAATACGCCCACGTCTTCCTGCCGGGCGCCTCGTTCCTCGAGAAGGACGGCACCTTCACTAATGCCGAGCGCCGCATCTCCCGCGTGCGCAAGGTCATGGCGCCCAAGGGCGGCTACGGCGACTGGGAGGGCACGGTGCTGCTCTCCAACGCGCTGGGCTACAAGATGGAGTACAACCACCCCTCCGAGATCATGGACGAGATCGCGGCGCTGACCCCGAGCTTCGCCGGCGTCAGCTTCGCCAAGCTCGACGAACTCGGCTCGATCCAGTGGCCGTGCAACGACAAGGCGCCCCAGGGCACCCCGATGATGCACGTCGACCGGTTCGTGCGCGGCAAGGGCCGCTTCATGATCACGGAATACGTCGCCACCGAGGAGCGCACGGGGGCGAAGTTCCCGCTGATCCTGACCACCGGCCGTATCCTGTCGCAGTATAATGTCGGCGCGCAGACCCGCCGCACGGAGAACTCGCGCTGGCACGAGGAGGACGTGCTGGAGATCCATCCGTTCGACGCGGAGGTGCGCGGCATCGTCAACGACGATCTCGTCGCCCTGGAGAGCCGCTCGGGCGACATCGCGCTCAGGGCCAAGATCACCGAGCGCATGCAGCCGGGCGTGGTTTACACGACCTTCCACCACGCCAAGACCGGCGCCAACGTGATCACCACCGACTTCTCGGACTGGGCTACCAATTGCCCCGAGTACAAGGTGACCGCGGTCCAGGTCCGCCGCACCAACCGCCCGTCCGATTGGCAGGCGCGGTTCTACGAGGAGGATTTCTCGTTGACGCGCATCGCCGAAGCCCAGCAGGCGGCGGAGTAAGCCCCGGCGATGAGTGCGCTCACCAACGATGAAAAGCTCGTCCGCATGGCGAACCAGATCGCCACGTTCTTCCGGACCTATCCGGAGGACGAGGCGGTCGCGGGCATCCACAAGCACCTCGTCGCCTTCTGGGCGCCGAAGATGATCCGCGCGCTCACGGCGTATTTGCCGGCGGGGGGCGACAAGGTCGATCCGCTGGTGGTCAAGGCACTTTCGGAGGAGCCGAAATCCGAGAGCCCGGTGCGGCCCGCCACGCGCGATCCGCAGCTCGTCGGCGAGGGCGCCAGCGACGCGGGCTGACCCCGACGCTCAACAGGCCGCGCCAAGCAGCCTGTTGAGCGCACCACGGCATCGCTCTACCACCGTCGGGTCCGCGCCTGCGGGCGGGCCGGCGCGGTGGACGGGGTGATCGAGAAGCTGGACTACCTGCTCGCGCTCTCCCGCGAAGAGCATTTCGGGCGGGCTGCGGAAGCCTGCAACGTCACGCAGCAGACCCTGTCCGCCGGCGTGAAGCAGCTGGAGAACCGCTTCGGCGTGCAACTCGTGCTGCGCGGCTCGCGCTTCCAGGGCTTTACGCCGGAGGGCGAGCGGGTGCTGGCCTGGGCCCGCCGCATCGTCGCCGACGCCCGCGCCATGCACGAGGACGTCTCGTCCCTGAAGCGCGGACTGACCGGCAACCTGCGCATCGCTGCGGTTCCGACCGCGCTGCCGATGGTCGCCGCGCTGACAACGCCCTACCGCAAGCGCCATCCCGGCGTACGCTTCACCATCGAATCGACGACCTCGGCCGACATCTTCCAGCTGCTCGACGATCTCGAGGCCGATGCCGGCCTGACCTATCTCGACAACGAGCCGACAGGCCGGGTGATCGCGGTCCCGCTCTATACCGAGCATTATCGTCTGCTCACGGCAGCCGGCGGCCCCTACGACGACCGTGACTCGATCACCTGGGCGGAGGCTGGGCGTATGCCGCTCTGCCTGCTGACGCCTAACATGCAGAACCGGCGCATCATCGACCAGCAGCTCCGTGCCGCGGGGGGCGAGCCGGCCCCGACCCTCGAATCGAACTCGATGATCGTACTGATGACCCATGTGCGCACCCTTCAATGGGCGAGCATCATGCCGGCGATTCTCGCCGACGCCCTGGGGCCGACGGAGGGTGTGCGCTCGATCCCGATCGTCGAGCCGGATCTGACGCATGTGATCGGCCTCGTCGCGCCACGCCGGGACCCTGCGACGCCGATGGTGACGGCCCTCGTCGCCGTGGCGCGAACCATCGCGGGCACCCTCGACGGCACCGGATCCAGCGGCGTGCGCCGGGCCGGAATCAAGCGGAGCTGACATCCGCAAATCCGGCTCGGACCGGGACTGTGTCGGCCGCGAACCGTTTGCCGGCCGGGGTGGCGTCGATCGGTGGTCTGCCAGATAAGCCCGTGCAGACGCGCGTGTCGCGCCCGACCCTCCAAGAAGGACTCGATTGCCGCCTATGAAGGCTTCCACGCTGTTTCTCGGGTTCACCCTCGTGGCGCTGGCCGCGGCGCTCGCCGGTTTGTGGCAGGCCTTCGGTCCCCGCTCCGCGACGACGCAGGCCGCCGTGCCGCCGCCCACCGTCGAAGCGCCGGCCCGTCGGCCGAAGCCGATGGAGCCGACGCTCGCCGAGCCGACGGAGCCCGGCGTGCGCTCTGTCTATCCGGGCGGCCGGCCGACGGCGGCGGCTCGGCCCCAATCGCCCGAGAGTGCGCCCCCGCCCGCAATGAGCCGGCAGGCACCCGTGGACACCGCACCTGCGCCGGCCGCGCCGGCACCGGAGCGTTCCGCCGCGCTCACGCCGCCCAGTCCCGACACGCCCGCCGAAGCGCCGATCGAGGCACCGGTAGCCGGCGAAGGTATCGACTTGAACACCGCGCCGGTGGAGGCGCTCAACGCGCTCGGCGCCGGGATGATCGGAAAGACGATCATCGCCAACCGGCCCTATGCCGCCCCCGAGGAGCTGCTCACGCGGCGCGTGCTCAAACGCCAGGACTACGAGACCATCAAGCCGAACGTCGTCGTGCGATAGGGAGGCTGCCGGGTGCTTGCCCCGGCGGCACGGGTCGTTCAGTGCAGGGCGAGCGAGGGACGAGGCGCTTCGGCTCCCGGCACCGACGGATCGGCGGCGGCGGACAGCCTCAGCGCATCGGCCGCCCGATGAATGCGCAGCTCCGCTTCCGTGGCGCGGGCTTCGAGCATCTCGGCCAGCCGTTCGCCGGCCTCGACCTGCTCGCGCAGGGAGCGGATCGTCTCGGCTGATGCCTGCGCGGTCTCCTCGGCCTGGTCCAGCTCGGTCTGCAGGGCTGCGTTCTCATCGGACAGCGCGTCGAGCATCAGGCTCATCCGCTCCGCCCGGCTCTCGGCCTGCGCCGTGCGCGCGTTGGCGGCGCCGACGCGCTCGACGACCATCGTCAGCAGCCCGAGCAGCTCCTGCATCCTGGCCTTCATCGAGGGATCTCCCGCAGCCGTTGTACCCCGCCGCACGCGACACAATCCATGGCATGCGCGATCGTGCTCGGCCAAGCTTCTGCCTTCGAAATCCCGTATTGCCGTCGATGCGGGTTGCGCTGCGGTCACGAATGGCTAAGCTTCTTTTGCGCTCCGGCGCTTTCGACCACCGATTCGACGGGGAGAGCCCCATGCTCGACGGGACGTGTCCGAAGCAGGACCGCGCCGACCCGGCGCTTCGCGACCCTGGGGGCTGATGCCTCAGCCAGGTTCGCAACCGGCCTTCTGGCTGAATCGTGTTCTCGAAACGCCGGATGAAACCCGGCGCTCGGAAACGCATTGACGCTCACACCCTGAATCCGTCCGCGGGTTCTCGTCGGGTCGCGCATGCGCCCCGGCCTTCATGAGCGAGGCGTTCGCGTTTCCGGCATGCCGGGCCGCGAGCGCAGAAGACTGTGTGCAACGATCCGTCCGGCTGCCGTCGACGTCATCAGGACGTCGCTGGCGGCAGGTGTGTGTCGGGTCCGGGCACGATCTGCCGGCGCCGGCCGGGTTACGACCCGCTGCGCAACCGTATCCGCGTCCCACCCCCTTGAGACTTCCCGAACGAAGGAGCCAGCATGCCCCTGCATTCCCGACGTCTTCTGAACAAGGCTGCCGTCGCCATCGAAGGCCGCATCTCGATCAAGCAAAATCCGGACCGCGACTGGCCGCGCGACCATGCCCGCCTCCGCGTTCTCGAACGGAACGGCAACCTGCGCTGGGTCGGCACCCAGGCCGGGCCGCATCTCGGCGGCACCTTCGCAACCTGGCAGATCACCGACGAGGGCCGCCATCGCGTCGCCGCCTGGGAGCCGCCGGTCCTCGAGATCGGATGATCGGGACCTGACGGAGCGGACGATCGCGGATTACCCCACGACCGTCCTCTTCGCCGGCCCTGAGACATCGCCCCGAAATGAGCGAATTCACCCGGCACCGTCGGCGCGAGTCGGTGGAGATGTCTTCATGCGGATGACGATCGGTGTGGCGGTGCTGCTCGCGGGTTGCGCCGGCGTCTCGGCGCAGGACGTGGATACGGGCCCCCGCCCGTCGGGCGGCCTGTCGCCGCTGCGGGCCGCGCCCTCGGCCCTGCCGCGGGCGAACGAAGACGCGCTCAACCGGCAGGTCGCCATGGACAGGCGCATGGATGCACGCACCAAGCGCGTGATCGGATCGGTCTGCCTGGGCTGCGGCGGCGCCGAGCGCCGGACGCACGGCAGGTCCGGCAACGGGGCGACAGACCCGGCGGCGGGCGAGGCCCCGGTCGCCGATCCGGCGGAGGCTCCGCTGGATTAGGCCGCACTCGCCGTGTCGGGGGCTTTCATTCCGGCCGGTGACGAGCGGAACAGTGCCGTGCAGGCCGTGTCGCGGTGCATGCTCAGGATCGAGGCGCGGTCGATGTCGGGATTGGCCGCGAGCACGCGGCGCACATCCTCGACGACCTTCTGGTAGCGCACCGGATCGTAGTCCTTCTCCAGCGGGCTGACGGCAATATAGGCCTCGACGACGAGGATACGTTCGCAGCGGTCGTGATCGAGTTCGACTGCGATCCAGGCGGATTTGATGAGACGGTTGGCGGCGAGCATGGGCGTTCCTCCAAGGCTGGAGCGCTTTCCGGCGACGGAGCTGCCGGTTCGTCGGCAGAAAGCGCGGCTCCCGTGGCCGCTTCTGTGGCGGCGTGTCGGGCAAGCATGAACCCTGCCGGATCAGGTGCCAAGGGTCATGCCCGGACCGATCACTGATTTCAGGGCCGTTCTGTTCTTGAGGCTGCCGGGCCTGGCCGGTCGGGACAGTGCGGAACCGTTCGAGGACAAGTCCGTTGCAGATCGCGAGCGTTGCCGGAGCGGGTCCGCCGGATGGTCGAGCTGGGTCGTGTCTGGGTCGTGCTCGCGGGCGTCTATCTCGTCCTCGCCGGTAGCCTGAATGTGAACGAGGTCGGCGCGGCCGTCCTCTGCGGGGGCCTCGGGGCGATCTGGGTCTGGCAGATCGGCCGTTGCGGCGATCATCACCTCGTGATCCGCGCCTCCGCCTTGAAACCGCTCCTGACCGCTCTCGCGAGACTGCCCGGAGAGACGTGGCGTGTGGGTGTCCACCTGATGCGGGCCATCGTGCGGGGCGACGTCGCCGGGGAGGACCGGGCGATGACGTCGGCTCGCGCCGCGCACTGTCCCCTCGACGGCGAGGGCCCACAGGTGGCCGGTGCCCGCGCCATCGCCGTGCTGGCGACCTCGCTGTCGCCGGACACCTACGTGCTGCGGCTCGAACCGGACCGCGGCTGGATCCGCGTCCACGCGATCCTGCCCACGGATGGCCGCGCGTGAATCCGCCGCTGCTCTGGGTCGCCGCGCTCTGCGCGCTGCTGCCGCCTCTGGGCATGGCCGTCGCGGCGGCCCTGCGCGGCACCATCGCGCAACGCTTCGCGGCCGCGCAGCTCGCGACCACGGTGACGGTGTTCGCCGTCGTGCTCACCACCTTCGCCATCGACCAGCCGTCTTCGATCGATCTCGCGATCGCCCTGGCGCTGCTCGGCCTGCCGGGCTCGCTCCTCGTTGCGGTCTTCGTGGAACGCTGGCTGTGAGCGGCAGCAATCTCCTGCTTTGGGCCGTCCTCGTCCCGACCGTCGCGTCGGTCTGGCTCGGCTGCCTCGCGACCCTGCGCCTGCCGACGGCGCTCGACCGTCTGCATGCGGTGAGCTTCGTCAACATCGCCGGAGGCGGAGGCCTGACCCTCGCCTGCTTCGTCGCCGACGGCGTCTCGGTACGCTCGATGAAGGTGCTCGGCCTGACGCTCCTGTTGATCGTCGCGGGCGCGGCGCTGTCGCACGCCACCGGCCGCGCGCTTTTGATCCGCGAGGGCCGCAAGGCGTGAGCGTGCTGCTCGCCCTGCTCCTGCTGCTCGCGGCGGTGACCGGCACCTGCATCGTGCTGGTGCGCGAGCCGCGCCGGCAGGTTTTCGCCATCTCCGTCAACGGGCTGGTGCTGACGCTGCTCTTCCTGGCGCTCCAGGCGCCCGACGTCGCGCTGTCGGAGCTCGCCGTCGGCACCGTCGTGGTGCCGCTGCTCTTCCTCGTCGCCATCGCCTCGGTGCGCACCAGCCGGCGGGGGGATGACGCGTGAGCCTGCGCTTGCGTCTGATCCTGCTCGGGCTCGCCACCCTGGTTCTGGTGCCGTGCTTCGGCTCGGTGATCGGGCACATCCCCGGCTTCGGCAGCGAGATCCCGGCCTATGGCGAGTTGATCAACCAGATCGGGCCGGCCGAAAGGCGGGTCGCCAACATGGTCAGCGCGATCAACTTCGACATTCGCGGACTCGATACGCTGGGCGAAGAGTTCATGCTGCTCGCGGCCATCGCCGGCACGGTCGTGCTGCTGCGCGGCCAGCGCGGCACTGATACCGCCGACACGGCGATCCGCCTGCCCGGCAGGCCTCTCGTGCCGCGGGCCGAGGCCGTGACGCTCGTCTGCCGGATTTTCGGACCGCTGATCGCGGTGTTCGGCCTCTACATCGTGCTGCACGCCACGGTGACCCCGGGCGGCGGCTTCCAGGGCGGCGTCATCCTCGCATCGGGCACGATGCTGATCTACCTCGGCGAGGGCTATGCCGGCTGGCGGCGCAGCGTGCTCAGCGGCTGGCTCGACGCCATGGAGGGCGGCGGCGCGCTGGTCTTCACGCTCTGCGGGCTCGGCCCGATGCTCGTCGGCGCGGCCTTCATGGAGAATGTGCTGCCGCTCGGGACCTACAAAAATATGCTCTCCGGCGGCCTGATCCTCATCGAGAATCTCGGCGTGGCGCTCGCCGTCACCGGCGGTTTCACGCAACTTTTCCTGGAGTTCATGGAGGAGACGCGCGAGCCGGCCGAGGGCGAGGATACGCCGAGCGAATGACTCCCATCATGAGCGGCCTGCCCTTCGTCGTCGCCGCCTGGCTGTTTACGGTCGGGCTCTACGGCATCGTCACGAGCCGCAACTACATCCACCTCGTCGGCTGTCTCGGGGTCTGCCAGTCGGCGACCTACGTGCTGCTGCTCGCGGTCGGCTATCGCTGGGATTCCGTCGCCCCGATCTTCTACGACCACCCGCCCGGGACACCCGCGGTCGACCCGGTGGTTCAGGCGCTGGTCCTCACCGACATCGTTGTCGGCGCGACCCTGACGGCGCTGCTCCTGGTCATGGCGATCCAGGTGCACAAGCGCCGCGGCACCCTCGACCCGGAAGAGCTCGCCCCGATGCAGGAGCAGCAGGCGACGGATGCCTGCAAGGGTCGGATCGAAAGACCGCAACGGTGAGCCTCCTCGACGCGATCCCGAGCAGCGTGCTGCCGCCGCTGCCGGTGGCGATCCCGCTCGCGGTCTGCGCCCTGATCCTGATGCTGTCGAAGCGCCTGCATCACTACATGCCCGACATCCTCGCGACGATCACGGCGCTCGTCGCCTCGGGGCTCTGCGTGCTGATCGCGCTGCGCGCAACCGAATCCGGACCGCTGGTCTACTGGTTCGGCGGCTGGACGCCGCGGGACGGGCATGCGGTGGGCATCGGCTTTCAGATCGATGCGGCCAGCGCCTGGATCGCGGCCTTCATCGGCCTGCTCTACGCCGCCGCCTTCGTCTTCGCCTGGGGCTACTTCACCAACGTGCACGGGCACTTCCAGGTGCTGATGCTGCTGTTTCTCGCGGCGATGACCGGCTTCTGCTTCACCCGCGACCTGTTCAACCTGTTCGTCTGGTTCGAGGTGATGTCGGTGGCGGCCTTCGCGCTCACCGCCTACCGGCTCGAGGGCTCGGCGCTCTCGGGCGCGCTGAACTTCACGGTCACCAACAGCCTCGCCGGCTTCATGATGCTCGGCGGCATCGGCCTGATCTACGCCCGTGCCGGCACCCTCGATTTCGAGGGCCTGCGGTTGGCGGTGGCGGCGAATGCCCGCGATCCGGTCGTGGCCGCCGCCTTCTGCCTGATCGCGGTGGCGCTGATGATCAAGGCCGCGATGGTGCCGTTCCAGTTCTGGCTCGCCGACGCCCATGCGGTCGCGCCGAGCCCGGTCTCGGTGATCTTTTCCGGCGCGATGGTCTCGCTCGGCTTGTTCGGTCTCGCCAAGCTGACCTGGGTCGTGTTCTCCGGCAGCGACCGCATCATGGCGGCGCTTGCGGACGCGATGATCGGGCTCGGCTCGCTCACCGCGATCCTTGGTGGGGTGATGGCGTTGCGCCAGCGCCACCTCAAGCGGATGCTGGCCTTCTCGACGATCAGCCATGCCGGCATCATGATCCTCGGCATCGGCGTGCTCTCGCAGGCCGGTGCCGGCGGGTTGCTCGTTTATCTCGTCGGCCACGGGCTGGTGAAGGGCGCGCTGTTCATGGTGGCCGGCATCCTGCTCGCCACCCGTGCCAGCATCGACGAGATCGGCCTGCGCGGCCTCGGGCGCGGCATCGAGCCGGCCGGCATCGCCATGGCGCTCGGCGGGCTGCTGCTCGCTGGGCTTCCCGTCGGGCTGCTCGACCAGGGCACGCATCTGATGCAGGGCGCGCTGGACGAGCGCGGCCACCGCGTCGCACTGGTCGCTACCGTCCTCGGCTGCGGCCTGACCGGGGCGGCGGTGTTGCGCGGGGCCGGCCGGATCTTCCTCGGCTGGGGCGCGGTCGCGGGCGACGAGGCGCGCGCCCCGAGCGAGGATGAGCAGGAGAAGGCGGACCGCCCGCTCTGGCTGATGCTGGCGCCCTGCCTTGTCCTGCTGGCTCTCAACCTCGCCGCGCCCGCCGGGCCGGTCGAAGACCTCGTGCGTAACGCCGTGCCGAATTTTCTGCACTTGACCGAGCCGCAAGCCGCGCTGCCGCACGGCATCGCCTGGCTGCCCTGGCTCTCGGTGGTGCTGGCCGTCGCGCTGGCCGGCTACGACCTCTCGCGCGGCCATCTGCCGAGGGCCTTGCTGAAGCTCGGCGGCGCTACGGCCAGCCCGTTCCGCCTGCTCGACGTGGCCCATAGCGGGCTCATCGGCGACTACGTCACCTGGATCGTCGTCGGCCTGGCCCTGCTCGCCGGCCGGCTCGCCCTGGCCTGAGCCCGCTCACGAGAGCGGCCCGGCTCCGAGGCGACGGAGCGGGCCGAGTGGATGCGGGGACGAGCCCTGACGACGTCAGTGCACCTGGTCAGTGCGCCTGGGCGGTCCGCATCGGCGCGAAGGTGACCACGTTGTCGTTGCTCGAAGGCTCGGGGGCCGGCTTGCCGGGCTCGTCCTTCGCGGCCTGATTGTGGCCGATCCAGCGCACGACCTTCTCGTCGCTGTGCCGGACGAGGCGGCGGCTGCGCTGCCGTGCCGCCCACGCGGGCAATGTCTCCAGATATCGCATCGGTCCCAACCCCATCGCCGTCGATGATCCGTCAAAGCATGCGAAATTGCGTGTTTCATCACCCAGATGGGGGATGCGGCGACGTCCCGGACGTGCGTCGACGCGCGATGCGCGAGAATGGGGTGTGGTGTGACCACGATGCCGACGCCGTGTGGCACCGCCGGGCGCGCGCCCGCGATTCCCGATCCGAGCCGGCCTGATGTGACGCGGCGGCGCAATTCGTCGGCTTCGGCGCTGGGCGCAGGGCCGCCGGAAACATTCGGGAATCATTCGCGGCGTAGCTTGACCATTACGAAGCGCCCCGAGATCCCCCCAGTCGGGTCGCGGAGTGGTCGGCGGACCTGACGGGGCTTTTCAGCTCCGCCGGTCCGTCGGCTCCGCCTTGCGCGACGTGCCTGCAGTCCGATCCGGCCACGCACAGCTGTGCTGCTCCCCGTCGCCGCGTCCGAGGGAGCCGTTCGCCCCGGCCGCAGACCGATCCCGGCGCAAAGCCTTAGAATCGTTCCATGAAATTCCTGTTGCGGGGTGCCCGAGCGGGCTGGTACCGCACGATCCACGCTGGCGTGGATGCCGACGGATCGCCCGAGCCGGAGACCTGCCGTCGACGCGCAGGAGCTTCGTCGGCGGTGCCGGTCGGCCTGTGGTGGAGCCGATGGGCACAGGACGGAGAACGGGGCGGGGATACCGTGCGGGGGTCGCAGGCCGCGTGCTGCTCGCCATCGTCGGCGGCTATGCGCTCGCGGCGCTCGCCACCGCCGTCCTCTCGCTGACGCTGCCGCTCGAACCGGCCGAGGCCGTGACCGCGGCGACGCTGCTCAGCTTCACCGTGATGGCCGTCGCCGTGCTGTTCGTCTTCGTGGCACGGTCGCTGCGGGTCGCGACCCTGTGGCTCGCGCTGCCGGTCGGCGCGCTGAGCCTGGGGCTCTGGGTCCTCATGCGGGCGGGAGCCTCGGCATGAGGAACGGCCTGCGCCAATCGATGGCGTGGCTGCACAGCTGGGCCGGACTCGTCGCCGGCTGGGTGCTGTTCTGCATCTTCGTGACCGGCACGGCCACTTACTACCGGGCCGACGTCTCGCGCTGGATGCGGCCCGAACTGCCGGTCGTCCAGCAGGTCCCGACGCCGGACGACCTCGCCCGCGCGGCCGAGACGGCGGTCGCCCATCTCAAGGGTGCGGCCCCGAACGCCATCGCCTGGTACGTGACCCTGCCGAGCGCCGCCGACCCGGCCGTGGCACTGATGTGGTTCACGGATTTCGCGCTGCCGCCGGGGACGGCCCGGCTCGACCCCGCGACGGGCGGCCCTCCCGCCGTTCGGGAAACCTTCGGCGGCGACTTCTTCTACCGCTTCCACTTCGAGCTGAACCTGCCCTCGACGATTGGGCGCTGGATCGCCGGCATCTGCGCCATGATCGGGCTCGTGACGCTCCTGTCCGGCATCATCACGCACCGACGGATCTTCGCGGATTTCTTCACCTTCCGGCGGCACGCGAAATCGGCGCAGCGCAGCTGGCTCGATGCGCACAACGTCGCCGGTGTAGTCGCGATCCCGTTCCACCTGATGATCACCTACACCGGCATCGCGACGCTGGCGCTGATCTACATGCCCTGGGGCGTCCTCACCGCCTACAAGGGCGACGCGATGCGCTTCTATGGGGAGACGGGCCAGATCACCGCTCCCCTGGCCCCGGCCGGCAAGCCCGGCACGCTCGCCCCCGTCGGCCCGATGGTCCGCCAGGCGCTCGAGCGCGTCTCCGAGCCCCTCGAAATGGTCATCGTCGAGATGCCGGGGGATGCCAAGTCCAAGGTCGTCGCGGTGTTCGAGGAGCCGCACGGGCTCTCCCACCAGCATCCGCAGGTGGCGTTCGCGGGCGCGACCGGCACGCTGCTGCAGGTGCTGAACCCGAACCTCAAGCCGGCGTCCAAGACCTTCACCACCATGGTCGGCCTGCACGAGGCGCATTTCGCCGGGCCGGCCCTGCGCGTGCTGTTCTTCCTGTGCGGCCTGACAGGCGCGGCGATGGTGGGCACCGGGCTGGTTCTGTGGAGCGTCGCGCGGCTGCCGACGCCCGGCGCGGCGCCGTTCTTCGGCCTGCGGCTGGTGCGGGTGCTCAATCTCGGCACCGTCGCCGGCCTGCCCGCCGCGGTCGCCGCCTACTTTCTCGCCAACCGCCTGCTGCCGGTGGGGCTCGGCGCGCGGGCCGATTGGGAAGTGGGCGTGTTCTTCGCGGTCTGGATCCTGGCGGCCGTCTATGCGGCCTTGCGTCCGCAGGCCGCTGTCTGGCGGGAGATGCTGGGCGCCTGTGCCGCCCTGTTCCTTGCGGTGCCGGTGGTGAACGGCCTCGCGACCGGACGCCATCCGCTGGCGAGCGCGGCCGCGGGCGATGCCCTCTATCTCTGGTTCGACGCGGCGATGCTCGCTCTCGCCGGCCTGTTCGCCATCGCGGCCTACAAGGCCCGCAGCGTCGAAGCCCCGGGACGGCGGCGGCCTCAGGCCGTCGCTCCCCTTCGAAGAAACGCCCTGGAACAGGCCTGAGACCAGCATGACGCCGATCGTCCTCCTCGCGAATCTCGCGCTGAGCTTCGCCGCGCTCGCCGCGCTCTGCCTGAGCATGAACCGCCACCACGCCGCGGCGTTCACGGCCAAACCCTCGCGGCGCACGATGCTCGGGCTGAGGGCGGCGGGCTGGGCCGGCATCGCCCTGTGCTTCGCCGTCGCAGTCATGGCGGAGGGCTGGAATTTCGGTCCGGTGCAGTGGCTCGGCTCGCTCTCCGGCGGGGCGCTCCTCGTTGTAGCGCTCGCCTCGTACCGCCCATCCTGGATCCGCCCGGCCGCGCTGCTCGCCCTGCCGCTGGCGCTCGTGGCCGCTTTCACTCTGTGAGACCGGGCGGCGACGAGCGTCGCTCATCGCCGTCTGCCCGCGCGACGGCGACTGTCTGCCGGACGCATGGATCCCGACCATCGGTCGGGATCCATGCACAAGGGTAGGACACGATCGTTGCTGCACCGCACTTGACCCGGCACGGTCGTACGGGTCACCAGAGACGATGCTCAAGCTCGCGCGCCTGATGTGCTGGACGCTCGTCGCTGCGCTCGTCTTCGTGACGCTGGCGCCGATCGGCCTGCGCCCCGTCGTCACCCAGGATGCGGACATCGAGCGGGCTCTGGCCTATGCGCTGCTCGGTTTTCTGCTGGCCCTGGCCTATCCGCGGCACTGGCTGCTCGCCTTCTGCGCCGGAATCGGCATCGCGGCCGGGCTGGAATTCGGCCAGGTCTTCACCGCGAGCCGCCACGGTCGCCTCGCCGACTTCGTCGTGAAGGCCGCGGCGGCCGGCATCGGCGTGGTCGCCGCGCAGGGGCTGCTCGCGCTGCGGTCCCGCTGGACGCGCCGGCGGGTCTGCCCAGGCGAGTAGACTCGCCCGGCCATCGTCCTCAGACTCCGTAGAAATCCCGGTACCAACGCACGAAGGCCGGCAGGCCGACCTCGATCGGGGTTTCCGGCACCGTGCCGACCAGGGCCTGCAGCAGCTCGGTGCTCGCCCGCGTGGCGGAGACGTCGCCCGGCGGCAGGGGCAGGGAGATTCGCTGCGCCGTCCGGCCGAGGGCCGCTTCAAGGATCTCGATCATCCGGTCGAGCCGCACCGGCCGGCCGCCGCCGACGTTGACGAGGCGATAAGGGGCCACCGGGCTCAGCGTATCCGCCGCACAGACCGGAGCGCCCGCGCCGGGCTGTGCCGGGATGCGGTCCATCACCCGGACCAGCGCTTCGACGAGGTCGTCGATATAGGTGAAGTCCCGCGTCGCCGAGCCGCCGGAGAACACCTCGATCGGCTCCCGCGCCAGGATCTTTTTCGTGAACAGGAACAGGGCCATGTCCGGCCGGCCCCACGGCCCGTAGACCGTGAAGAATCGCAAAGCCGTCGTCGGAACTTCGAAAAGGTGAGCGTAGGAATGCGCCATCGCCTCGGTGGCGAGCTTGGTGGCGGCGTAGAACGAGACCGGCGTGACGGCCCGGTCGGTCTCCCGAGACGGCGACTGCGTGTCGCCGCCGTAGGCGGAACTCGTCGAGGCCAGCAGCAGGTGGCGCACCGGATGCGCCCGCACGGCCTCCAGCAGGTTCGCGGTGCCGACCAGGTTGGATTCGACGTAGGAGCGCGGGTTCTCGATGCTGTAGCGGACGCCGGCCTGAGCCGCGAGATGGACGACGATTTCGGGGCGGGTGCGCGCCACCGTGTCGAGCAGCGCGCCTGGGGTTTCGAGCCGCGCCTCCACGGCTTCGAAGCTGGGGGAGGCGGCGAGTTCGGCGTGGCGCGCGCGCTTCAGGCCGACGTCGTAATAGTCCGAAAACGCGTCGAAGCCGGTCACGGCATGGCCGTCGCCCAGAAGGCGGCGGCTCAGGGCGTGGCCGATGAATCCGGCCGAGCCGGTGACGAGGACGCGTGTCATGCCGTTCCGCCGCTGAGAAGGAGCGCTCTCTTCCCTCACGCGGCGGCGAAACGCAAAGTCCCGGGCGTCAGAACACGTGGCGCAGGATGAAGAACAAGCCGCCGGCCAGCGTGATCGCGGCGGGCAACGTCAGCACCCAGGCGAGTGCCATGTTGCGCACCGTGGAGGCCTGCAGGCCGGAGCCGTTGGCCGCCATGGTGCCGGCCACGCCGCTCGACAGGATGTGCGTCGTGGAGACCGGCAGGCCGTAGACCTCGGCGAGCCCGATGGTGCCGGCGGCGACGAGTTCCGCCGAGGCGCCCTGGGCGTAGGTGAGGTGGGTCTTGCCGATCTTCTCGCCGACGGTGACCACGATGCGCTTCCAGCCGACCATGGTGCCGAGGCCGAGCGCCAGCGCCACGCAGACCTTCACCCAGGAGGGAATGAAGCGGGTGCCCTCGTTGAGCAGGTTCGCGTAGGTCTTGAGGGTGCCCTTGTCCGCGTCCGACAGGGTGGCGCCGGAGGCCGGGAGCAGGCGCACCGCGTCCGAGGCGAGGTACATGTCGTTGCGCACGTTCGAGGTCGCCGCCGCCGGGACCTGGCGGATCGAGCCGTAATTCTTCACCGAGGCCGCGATGTCGTTGGAGAGTGTCGCGAGGGCGGCGAAGACGTCCGGCGTGTTCAGGTGCTTGGTCTTCAACGCGTCGCCGACGACCTTGCGCGCCGCGGCGGCGTCGGTGGAGGCGGACAGGCCATCGGCGTGGCTCGCGAACACCGCGCTCGCGCCCTGCGACTTCTCGATGAAGGCCGGGGTGGTCTCGTCCGACATGGTGCGGTTGAGGGCGTAGGCCGTGGGCGCCGCGCCGATCAGGATCAGCATGATCAGGCCCATGCCCTTCTGGCCGTCGTTGCCGCCGTGGAAGAACGAGACCAGCGTGCAGGTCAGGATCAGCAGGCCGCGAATCAGGAGCGGCGGCGGCGCTTCGCCCTTCGGCGCCTCGTAGAGCGTCTTGTTCCGCACGGTGTATTTCAGGGCGAGGAGCAGCAGGGCGGCGGCCACGAAGCCGATCAGCGGCGAGAACAGCAGCGCCTGGAACACCTTGAAGGCCTGGGCCCAGTCGACGCCCGAGGTGCCGTCGCCGCCGCCCATCAGCTGGTTGGCGAGGCCGACGCCGAGCACGGAGCCGATCAGGGCGTGCGAGGACGAGTTCGGCAGGCCGAGCGCCCAGGTGCCGAGGTTCCACAGGATCGCGGCGATGAGCAGCGAGAAAATCATCGCATAGCCCGCCCCCGAGCCGACCTGGAGGATCAGCTCCACCGGCAGCAGCGTGACGATGGCGTAGGCCACCGCGCCGCTCGACAGCATCACGCCGAGGAAGTTGAAGGTGCCGGACCAGACCACCGCGACGAGCGGCGGCATCGAGTGTGTGTAGATTACGGTCGCGACCGCGTTGGCGGTATCGTGAAACCCGTTCACGAACTCGAAGCCGAGCGCGATCAGCAGGGCGAGGCCGAGCAGTGCGAAGGCGCCGACGGCGAGCGGCGATTCGCCGACCGCGTTCATATCGGCGATGAGGCTGACGACGGCGTAACCGAGCCCGGCGATCAGAATCAGCAGGAAGACGATGACGCCGCCGGGATGGATGCCATGATCCAGGCGCGGCCCGCCTTTGCTCTGAGCGGGTTGGCGCGCGTGGGATGACCCGGCGGCGATGGCGTCCGACATGATGGGCAGTGTCCGTCCGAAGTGATGCCGGTGGCCTACAGCCGCCGCATATCAGTTCGGTGACGAAAGCCGCCTGTGCTGCACTTCGGCGGGGATGAAAAGCGCGTGTGATTCGCATTCGCAGAACAGTTGACGGTTAAGCATCGGCACGGGCCGATCCGCCCGTCAGCCATGCGCCTGCTGCGGAGCATGATCGCCAAGTCTTTGTGTGCACCGCACGCTTAAGCAGTCGGGACTTGTTTCCCGGAGCAAGAACCCCAGCTATAACAGCATCATGACACCTGTGCGCTCGGTTTGGCGCGGTTTCGGTTTTTCGGCGTTCCCCTGGAGCGTCGAACAATCCCGTAACCGGCTTGGAGCAGGACAGGCGAATCTCTACGCGCCACCGGGACGGGTCCCGGGGCATTCCGATCATCTCCGCGAGTCCAACCTTCATGAACCAGCTTGTGCGCATGTCGCAGATCAGCGAGGCCGATCCGATCGCAGAGCCGTCCGCCAAGCTCCGTGTGCCGTTCGCGCAGTCGGGTGCTTTCGTCTGCAAGTTCATCATCGGCGAGCCGAACGATCAGGCGCTCTGCTGCGGCGCTCCCGTCGCCGACGGCAAGAGCTGGTGCGCGTTCCACCGGCGTATCGTGTTCGAGCCCGCCCGGCCCGGCCGGCTTCGCTGAACCGGATTAAGGACCGCCCGGCCCGGACCTCTCAGTCGAGGTCTCCGAACCCTCCGCCGCCGAATGGTGACAGGCGCTGCACACGGGTCCCGTCCGGGTACTCGTAGGTTCGCATGCGCATCACCGTGTAACCGGCCTCACGGGCTCGGGCGGCTCGGCTTGCGCGGTCTTCGTCGATCAGCCCGCCCCAGCCCGCCAGACGCCGGTTCGAGGCCGTGGCGGCGTAGGCCCGATACGGGCTGTAGGGTGCCTGGGGTTCCGCTGCGAAGGCGCGGCTGCTGCCGACGGGGCCCGACCTGTATTGCTGTGCCAACCGGCGCGCGGGGCGTTCGACGATCCGCGCTGGCCGCCGGGAGATGACCAGCGGCTTCTCGACCATGCGCGGCCGCACGACGGGGCGGCGCGACCGGTTCGACGCTTCGGATCGCCGGCTTGCCGCGACCGGCTTGACGCCGAGGCTGGCCGCCGCCCGCTCTGCGGGAGTCGTGGCCGGCGCCGAGGCCGTCTCCTGCGTCGGCTTTGCGGCGTCGGTTGGCGCCGTCGTCCCGGCCTTGCCCTCCACCGGCGTGACCGGGCCAGGTGTCTCCTTGACCGTGGAAGGTGCCTCGGGCCCAGCCGAGCCACGCACCGGCGGGTCGGTCCACGACGAGCCGGACGTCTCACCCGCCTTCGTCTGCGCGAGGACCGGGGCTGCACCGAGAAGGAGGCCCAGCATGAGGCTGAAGGCCCCGCACCGCGTTACGACCGACATGGCCACTCTCCCGAAACGTCGCGCAAGTCCCAGGCCGCCAAAAGGTGCCGTACCGTGGCGGAACGGCGTCGGGCTCGGGTGGCGAACGATCGTGAGATCATAACCAAAACCGGACCAGAGGTCCATCGAATCGGGTGGATGCGGACATGGAATTCGGCTGCCCGCGAGCCGTCCCGGCGTGAATGGCTGTGGCCGCGCCGGCCCGAGCCGTCCGGGCGGTCTCGCCGAACGGCCCCTGCCGCGCTAGACGGACAAGGACACCGTCGGCGAACGCGTCCACCGCAGCGGCAACCCTGCCGCCGGGGGCGTGCCGACGGCCAGCGGAGAACGGGCCACGGCATGCAGACGCCGCGTGAGATCGAACTGAAACTGGAATGCGACGGCCCTGACCTCACCGCGCTGGCCGGCCACCCCCTGCTTCAGGCCGGGGAGGCCACGACCGGCATCCTCGACACCACCTATCTCGACACGCCGGAGCGCGACCTCCACGCGGCCGGCCTGTCGCTGCGCCTGCGCCGGGAGGGCGAGCGTACCATTCAGACCCTGAAATCGGCCGCAGCCGTGGCGATCGGCCTGTTCGACCGGGCCGAATGGGAATGGGACGTCTCCGGCCCGGAGCCGGATCTCGCTCTGCTCGCCGACACGCCCGCCGCCGCGATCCTGGCCGCGGCGAAGTCGCCGGACCTGACGCCGTTGTTCCGCACCATGGTCGAGCGCAGCCGCCGGCCGATCCGCCATGGCGAGTCCCGCATCGTCGCGACGCTCGACGTCGGCCGGGTCGAGACCGCCAACGGCGACGTGCCGCTCTGCGAGGTCGAACTGGAGCTCGACGAGGGCAGCCCCGCCGACCTCTTCGCGTTGGCCAGGACGCTCAGCGAGAGCGCGCCGCTGCGCCTCGGCGTGCTGAGCAAGGGCGAGCGCGGCTACGCGCTGATCGCCGAGCGCCTGCGCAAGCCGAGCAAGGCCGAGCCCCCCGCCCTCGCTGAAGACATCCTCGCGGGCGAGGCCTTTGCGGCGATCGCGAAGGCCTGCCTGCGGCACTTGCGCCTCAACGAAGACGTGTTTCGGCACGGCCGCGCGCCGGAGGCTCTGCACCAGATGCGCGTGGCGCTCCGCCGCCTGCGCTCGGCTTTCACCCTGTTCAAGCCGCTGCTCCAGCACGACGAGACGGCGCAGGGGCTTCGCGAGACGATCAAGCGGGTCACCGAGCCGTTCGGCACCGCGCGCAACCTCGACGTCTTCCTCGGCGAGACCCTGCCCGCCGAGATCGAGCGCCGCCCGGACGAACCCGGCCTGCACGACCTGAAGGAGCGCCTCGGCGCCGAGCGCGAGGAGGCCTACGCGGCCGTGTTCGCGATCCTCGACGGCGCGCCCTGGCGCGGCCTCCTCATCGACCTCGTGATCTGGATCGAGGCCGGCCCCTGGCGCGCGGGCAAGGGTGTCGCCGGCCGCGATCGTGCGGCCCGCGATTTCGCCGCCACCGTACTGGAAAGGCTGCGCCGCCGCGTGAAGAAGCACGGCCGCCATCTCGCCCGGCTCGAGCCCGAGGCGCGCCACCGCGTGCGCATCGAGGCGAAGAAGCTGCGCTACGGCGCCGAGTTCTTCGGTCCGCTCTTCCCCGAGAAGAAGGCCGCCAAGCGCCACAAGACCTTCGTCGGTGCGCTGTCGGACCTGCAGGACCATCTCGGCGCCCTGAACGACCTCTCGACCGCGCATGAGATCGCCCACCGCCTCGTGGCGGCCAGGGACGGCGAGGGAGAGGACAAGGTGGGCGGAGGTGCCGAGCCGCCGACGGGCGCCGCTCTGTTCGCCGCGGGCCTCACCGCCGCGGACGCCGAGGCCGACGTCCACGCCGGCGCGCTCCTCCGGAAGGCGGACGCCGCGCACGAGGCCCTCGTCGACGTCCGGCCGTTCTGGCGCTGACCTAGATCACGCTGCGGTTTGATCGAATCGATCAAACCGCAGAAAACGTGATCGATTCAAAAGTTGAGAGCACGCTTCGCGCGAAAAACCGTTGCCACTTTTTCGCAGCCTGCTCTTGGACGCGACGCCTCAGTGCCTTCGACATCTGCGCGTCGCCGATGATCCCGCGGACGGCCGTGCGGCATCGCGACCGCGGGCCGTCCCGCGGTGTCAGCCGTTCCGGCCGCGGGTTAGGGCGTAGAGGCTGATCGCGGCGGCGTTCGAGACGTTCACGCTGCGGATCGCGCCGGTGAAGTCGATCCGGGCGAGCACGTCGCAGCACTCGCGGGTGCGCTGGCGCAGGCCCTTGCCCTCGGCGCCGAGCACCACGACCATGCCGGCCCGCTTCTCGACGGCATCGAGCGGCGTCTCGGCCTCCGAGTCGAGCCCGATGCGGGCGAATCCGCGGTCGCCCAGGGCGATCAGCGCCTCGGCGAGGTTGCGCACCACGATCAGCGGCACGTGCTCCAGCCCGCCCGAGGCGGATTTCGCCATGACGCCGGTTGCGTTCGGTGCATGGCGCGCCGTGGTGACGATGGCGGTCACGCCGAAGGCCGCGGCCGTGCGCACGATCGCGCCGACATTGTGCGGGTCGGTGATCTGGTCGAGGGCGACGAGCAGCGCGTCCTCGGGTACGGAGTCGATCGCCGGGGCCGGCAGGTGCTCGGCCTCGAGATAGAGCCCCTGGTGGACCGCGTCGGCCCCGAGCAGCGCGTTGATCGCGCTCGGCTTGACCAGCTCGGGCCCGATGCGCAGCGTGCCGAGTTCCTCCTTCAGCCGGGCGATGCCGTTCTCGGTCGCGAGCAGTCGGTGCAGTCCGCGCGCCGTGTTCGCCAGCGCCTCGGAGACCGGGTGCCAGCCGTAGAGTACGACGTGGTCGAGCCCCTCGCGGGCCGCCGGCCCGCCCGGCCTGTGGCCCTGTGGCCGGTGCCGGTACTTGGCTGCGCCCTGGAACCGGGGCGGGCCGTCGCGTCGGGAAGTCATGAACCGCTCGTGAAAAATGATGCCGTGCGGCGACAGACCGGCATCCGCCGCCCGCGTCAAGCCGCCCTCTCGTGCAAGAACCCGCCACGAGGCCGTTGCCGTAGCCGCCCGGGCCGACTATAGACCGATCCGCCTAGAGCAAGCGCCCTTCGTCTATCGGTTAGGACGTCAGCCTTTCACGCTGAAAAGGCGGGTTCGATTCCCGCAGGGCGCGCCACACAACGCCGAACGCGTTGCAATCTCAGAAGATATTGTTTTTCAGGTGCTTGCTGTCCGGCGCGTGCTACACTCGCGTGCTACGGGACCAAGTACGATGGGCCGCATGAAGTTCGTTCAGCGCCGCGCTGGCCGTTACGAGTTTCGCTTTCCCCTGCCCGACGATCTCGCCGGCAAACCGGTCCCGCATTTCTGGCCAGAAACTCTTGCAGTTCTGGTCAACGTACGGTCGGGCCGCTTCAAGACCGAACTCATCCGCTCGCTTCAGACCAACGACGGCCCGACTGCCGACCGGCGCGTGCTCTCCCACATCGCCGAGATGCACCGGCTTGTCGATCAAGCTCAGCGCTTCTTTCGCGACGGACCATCGCCTGGCGTTAGCCCTGATCAGATCACCGCGATGGCCCGTGACCACGAGATCCACCTTCTTGGCGCTGACGAGGCGATCCGAACGAAGGGCATCGGCCTCGACATGGCTCGCGACGACGGTCTGGCACCCCACGATGGGTTGGGCATGACCGACGACGACTTGGGCGCCTACCGAATGCTCGTCGACGAGCTGGATCGTTATACTCGGGAGCAGGCCGCGCAGATGCGGCCCGGCGAGTCCACTAGTTCGTTCGTCAACCGCGCCGTTGAGGCCCGCGGCTTCGTCCTGCACCCGGACGATCCGGCGTGGCGGCAACTTGAGCTCGCCTTCGTCAAGGCGCAGCGTAGCGCCCTCTCCGGCATCAGGGCACGCCTCGCCGGCGACGAGGTGCTAGCCCCGGAGCGAGATAGCGAGCCGACCGCCATGGTTCTGACCGCGGCCTTGAGGCTGTGGAAGGAAGCTGGCGGCGCCGGGGCAAGGAAACCTCAGCCATCCTCCGTCGCTGAGGCCGAACGGGCTGCTCGGCGCTTCGTCGAGCTGCATGGTGACTTGTCGATCACCGCCGTCACCAAGGCTCACGCCCGAGCGTTCCGTGATGCCCTGGCCCGGCTGCCAAAAGCGTTGCCGGCCCGGCTCAGCCGGCTGCCCCTGCCGAAGCTGCTAGAGCAGGATCTGAGCAAATACCCACGGCGCAACGCCCAGACGGTCAACAAGACACTCGCCCTACTCAGCGGCGTGCTCGCCCGCGTCGAGCGCGACGGCTACTTCGAAGCTTTGCCGGCGTGGTCGAATCCCTTCCATGTTGGCTTCGACGTCGCTCCGGCCGAGCACGCGCCATACGAACCGTTCAGCACGGCGGAGTTGCAGCGCCTGTTCTCGTCACCGGTGTTCGGAACCGGCGAGCGGCCGCTCGGCGGACGGGGTGAGGCGGCCTTCTGGTTCCCGATGATTGCGCTGTTCAGCGGCGCCCGGCGCACCGAGATCGCGCAACTGAAGGTCGGGGACATCCGCCAAGGCGAGGGTGGGATCTGGTACCTCGATATCACCAACGAGGGCACCGATCAGAACTTGAAAACCGTCTCTTCCGCCCGCTCGGTGCCAGTGCATCATGAGTTGACCCGGCTCGGGCTTTTGGATGTGGTTGCGGCGCGCGCCAAGGCGCAGCCTACGAACGCGCCGCTATGGCCGGCGTTCGCCCCGCCCATCGACCCGAAGGCAAAGGCGTGGACGAAGTGGTTCGGGCGCTACCTCGGCGTCCACGTCGTCGATCACCCGGCCAAGACGTTTCACTCGTTCCGTCATACCTTCAAACGCGCTTGCCGGGAGGCGGGGTTAAGTGAGGAGGTGCATAACTCGCTGACCGGTCACGCTGGCGGCGGGGTAGGCAGTCGCTACGGGCGTGAGCGGCGTGCAGATGGCACTCTCGACCGCGGGATATCGCTAGCTCGTCTGCAGGCTGAAATCGACAAAATCGGCTATCGCAATGTGTCACTTCCAGCATCATTGCTGCCCATCATAGAAGTTTAGCTAGTGTCCCATCCTTTCCTGGGCACCACTTTGATGGTGTTTCTACCAAGAATATCAGATAGTTAGGCCCTGACAGATGGTGCTCGTGGTGACACACGAGGTGACACACCGTGTCTCGATGGCTCCTTGATACCGGTCTGATTCGCGTGACGATTCGATACGTCAAAGCTCTCAAGCCAGACGGTCCGCTGTTCTATGATCGGCGCATCCCTAAGCACGCTCAGCCACACTACGGTGGCAAGGGACGCTTCCGAAAAAGCATAAAGACCCGAGACATCCACGAGGCAGCCCGGAAGGCCGCGAAGCTCGCCAAAGAGCATGATTCGCTGTGGCGCTCTCTCGGCTCCAAGGAGGGCCAGCGGGCAGCTTTGACGACCCCGGAGAACCGTGACGCCGCTAGGGCGCTGCTGGCATCTTTCAGTCTCCAACCTGGGGCACTGTCTTCGGGCGCTCCACGAGAAGTGGGCCACGACCCCTCGGACATTTTGGATGCGTATTTAGAGCGCACTCACGGCGATGCGTATCTAAGAGCACGGCACGAACCCGAACGGACACCTCGAATAACCGCGTAATTGCGCGGTCTGGCCGTTGGTTTGACGCGGCCGGCAGCTTTTGGCGTGATCGGACTGGCTTTCTGGCAGTCTGGTGGTGGTCATGAACGGGCTCGGGGGCCCATCCCAGATCCGGATCTGGGTCGAGAAGTATCAGGCTGGTGGCCTGGATGAAGACGTCGCCGCCGCTGATCTTCTTCAGGTCTACGAGGCTCGCATTGCTGCGCTCGAGCGGCTGGTCGGACGGCAGGCCCTCGAACTGGAGCTTTTAAAGGGGGCTCTGCGGCCCGCAGCCCGTCCGAGAAGCGGGCCTACCTCCGCGATCATCGGCCCAGCGGACTCAGCCTCGCTGCGGGATGCAGGCTGATGGGACTGGCTCGCTCCACGTTCTATGATGTGCCGGTTCGCGCGGTGGACGACACCGCCATCGTCGAGGCGATGGCGGTGATCTGCGACGCGTTCGAGCACTATGGCTGGCGTCGCGTCCAAGCGGCACTCCGTCAGAATGGCCTGCAGGTCAATCACAAGAAGGTCCGCCGCCTGATGCGCGAGCATGACCTTCAGCCGAAGATGCGCCGCCGCGTCACGAAGACGACCGACAGCGATCACGATCAGTCGATCTTCCCAAATCTGGCAAAGGAGGCGAGCATCGACGGTCCCGACCGGCTGTGGGTGGCGGACATCACCTACGTGACCATCATCGGCGGCTTCGTCTACGTCGCCGTCATCCTCGATGCCTGGTCAAGGCGGGTCGTCGGCTTCGCCCTCAGCCGCGCGATCGATGCGCGTCTCACCCTGGCCGCCCTCAGCATGGCGATCGAGGCCCGCAAGCCTTCAAAGGGTTGCATCCATCACTCCGACCGTGGATCGCAGTACGCTGCCAAGACCTACCGCGATCATCTCGCCAAGAACGGCCTCGCCGGTTCAATGGGACGACGCGGCAATCCATACGATAACGCCAAGGCCGAGAGCTTCATGAAGACGCTCAAGGTCGAAGGCGTTTATCCCATGGCCTTCGAGACGTTCGCCGACGTACTCGAAAGCTTGCCGCGCTTCATCAAAGAGACCTACAATACGCGACGGCTTCACTCAGCGCTGGGCTATCTCAGCCCCGCGCAGTTCGAGGATCAACAGACCCGGCTGACGGTCAAACTATCAACCTGATCCCGTCCACCCCGAGGGGCCCACTCCACCTTCACGGCCGAGCGCTGCCAGGAATGGTGCCTCGTCCATGGCATGCGCCACCGCGTCGTCGAGAAGTTGCCGGACCAGAAGGGCTTCGTCGTCTTGGAGCGGCGCTGGGTCGTCGAGCGCACCTTCGGGTGGCTCAGTCACTGGGGCGGCCTACACCGCGAGCGCGCCGGCCGCCTCGACGTCGCAACGGGTCGCCTCGCCTGCGTTGCCAGCCTCATGGCCGCCAACGCCCTCAACAACCCAGCCTGAAAAGAACCGCATCAAACAGGCTCTGAGGGGGCGAGCCTTACCCTGTCCGCCGACCCTGCTCGGCCTGCGCCCGCCACGCATCACGCTCGGCGCGGGCCTGGGCGAAGTTGACCTGCAGCTCTTTCATCCGAGCATGCAGCCATGTCTGCGTTAGTTCACTGTGTCTGCCGCTGGCGGTTTCGCCGCCCCCTCACCGGAGGCCGCGAACGATCCATGCACTCCCGGTAGAGGCGGGCGCCATGGTTGTAGAGCGACAGCCCCTCGGGGTTGGGCGCACTGAAGAGCCTGGACCGAGCCTCGTCGCGGCATGCCGCGTCCTGCGGACTGGTAATCGGCTCATTCTGCGCTGAGGCGGTGCCGACGAGGCCAAGGAATAGGAAGACGATCAGGGTTGAGCGCATGCCCGTCAACGCAGGCGAGGTGCGATCTTCGACCAGAGGATGTGCCAAGCCAGACCTCCGAACCCTAGCCTGCACGCCGAGCGTTCCAGCTACCGCTACACGCGACCAGCCCACCGCTGGTGCGCCACGTACCGGTCCCGACGCCTTGCCGTTTGAGCCTGCCGGTGATCGGTACCGTGTTCGACCCTTTGGTGATCGTTGCCCGCACGGCGCCGTTGGCTGAGACGCCGCCAGCGATGTCGATCTCATCGCCTGGGATCGAGGCATCACTGCCCTTGATCTGCACCTGATAGCTCGTGCTGACCGAGCATGGCCCATCGCTGGTGACGGCCGTAATCGTCCATGAGCCGTCGAATTGGGCTGGTACCCGTACTTTTCTCGTAGCCGCGTCGGCCGTGGTCTGGACGCCTAAAATCAGCGCGGCCGTCGTCATCGCGATGAGGATACGTGGCATATGGGGCTCCCGCACGAGGGCGGGGGGAAACCCGACCAGCCCAGGACGCTACGTTCCGAACGCGTGAACGGTTTCGTCGGCTACCGCTATACGGCCGCGCGAGCATTGCCGAGCATATGGCGGCAGCGTCCATATCGGTTTTCCAAGTCAGCAAGGTCATCAGGATCGTCGACGTCGCGGCGGGCGGCGGCAATAACGAGATCTGCATGCCTGCGGAGTTCGGCGGCCCTGTTCGTCAGTCGCTCGACTTCGGCAACTCGGGTGAGCACGTCGAGCATCCGGGCCAGCACGTGCACTGAGCCGGCGGCATTCTGACGGATCATGTGGAACATGGCATCGCATAGGCCATCGTAGTTGGTCACCGGCACGACGAGCACGGCCTCGCCGTCGCGCGTGACCGTCCCGGTCGGCAGGTGACGTGACGCCACACGGCACAAGGAGTCGCCGAGGTGGTCGACGACGCTTCCAGCCGTGAACGGGTCGTTGATGCCCGGTGAGAGCGCCCGGACCGCGATCTCGACGAGCTGCCGGATTGAATATTCCAGGTCCTGGAGGGCAGCCGGGCGGCGACCAAAGGTCAGCGCCCGGCGAATGGCCTTGTCGGCGTCGGCGTCGGCGACGCCGGCCGAGAGATGGGCGACCGGGATCCCGCTCGGCACGTAGTCGCCGGGCCGGATCCGCAGCGCGACAACGACGCCATGCTCGTGCGCCCAATCCGCCAGGCCTTCCTCGTCCACGGCTTGAAGGTACCCGCTGCCGGACACGGTGACCCCGCCTCCCTCCGGGGGTCGTGCCGAGCACGTGATGCCTGCGCTGTCGCGGGTGCGAGCCTCGACGGCGGAGCAAAGATCGCGATGGACCGCATCGACCACCGTCTCGACGTTGATGCTGGTCGCGATGTGGTGGACGAACCAGACCAGGGTGGCGAGCGAGAGCAGCGCGAGCACCATTGCCCCGGTGATCGCGAGGTGCGGGACGAACGGGCTCTCCTGCACCGTGCGTACCGTGCGCAGGACCATCAGGGCATAGGCAAAAGTGCCGAGGAAGATGCCCAGGACAACCTGATTACGGGCATCCCGCGTGAAGTTGCGCAGCAACCTAGGGCCCATCTGGCCGGAGGCGAGCGTCAAGGCCGCGATGGTGATCGAGAAGGTGGTACCCGCCACCCCAATGGTCGAGGATGCTACAGCACTGAGGAGCGCCCGCGCCCCCTCGGCGCCGCCGGAATAACCCCAATTCTGATCAGGTGAGGAGGCATCATAGCCGGCGATGTGGGCCGTCTCCAGCCATACCGCGAGCTGAGCCAGTCCGACGCAGCCGAGAACGATCAAGGTGGGTCGAAGCCAGAACTGGTCACCCAGGAACTCAATCCAGGCTCGTAAACGCGCCTTCATGCATACTCCTGACGTTCGCCTGGGGCCTTCCGCCGATTGGTTAAGCTGCAGGGCGGACCCGCCGCCCCGTGTTGCACGTTGAGGCGCGGGAAGGACCATAGCCTTGATCTCGGTCTTCGATTTGGCGGCAATGCTGCTGACGCTGTCTGCGCTGTTCGGCTGGCTGAACCGTCGCTTCCTGCGCATGCCGCATACCATCGGCCTGCTCGTTATGGGGCTGCTCGCCTCGCTGGCTCTCGTCGGCCTCGACCTCGCCTTCCCAGGCCAGCACCTCTACGACGACCTCATTAAGGTCCTTGGGCAAGTCGACTTCACCAGCGTGGTGATGAACGGCATGCTGGCCTTCCTCCTTTTCGCCGGGGCCATGAGCCTCGATCTGCGGGCCCTTCGTGACCGTGCCCTGGCAGTGGCGACCCTCGCCCTCCTCGGCACGCTGATCTCGACCGTTTTGGTCGGGGGCGCCTTCTGGGCCGCCACCCAGGCGCTGGGCAATCCGATGCCCTTTGCCTGGGCGCTGGTGTTCGGGGCGCTCATCAGCCCGACCGACCCGGTTGCGGTGCTGGCCACCCTCAAGAACGTGCAGGTCCCCGAGGCCCTTGAGATCGAGATGCAGGGGGAGGCCCTGTTCAACGACGGCATCGGCATCGTGCTGTTCACAGTCCTCGTCGCCTTCGCCTCCGGGTCGGGGGGAGAGGCGACCGGCGCGGGCGGCGTCGCGACGCTCCTCCTGCACGAGGCCGGGGGCGGCTTGGTCCTGGGAGTGGTGACCGGATACGTCGCCTACCACGCGATGCGGGCCATCGACGACTTCCCGGTCGAGGTGCTGATCACCCTTGCACTCGTCACCGGCACCTACGCGCTCGCCCAGAAGCTCGGGGCGAGCGGACCGCTGGCGGTGGTCGCGGCCGGCTTGCTCATCGGCGAGCGCGCGCCGCGCCACGCGATGAGCGATACCACGCAAAAATACGTCTCGGCGCTCTGGACCCTGATCGACGAGGTCCTCAACTCGGTCTTGTTCCTGCTGATCGGGCTGGAGGTCCTTGTGCTCCGGTTCCAGGTCTCGGGCCTGACGCTCGCCGCCTGCGCCGTGCCAATCGTGCTACTGGCCCGTCTCGTGGCCGTAACGGCGCCGGTTGTGCTCTTCCGCTGGGGCGGCAACCTCTGCCTTGGCAACGTCCCGTTCCTGACATGGGCGGGGGTGCGCGGCGGCATTTCCGTGGCGCTGGCGCTCTCCATTCCCGAGAGTGACGCCAAGCCGGCCATTCTGGCGGCGACTTACGCAGTGGTGCTCTTCACTATCATCATCCAGGGCTCGACCCTCGGCATGGTGGCGCGCCGGACGCTGAAGCACAACTGAATCTCCAAACGACCGAACTATCCAGCTCGTCGCCCTCGCTCCGCCTCTACCCGCCATGCATCCCGCTCGATGCGGGCCTCGTCGAGGTCGGCCTGCAACTCTTCCATACGGGCGTGCAGATCGCCGGCATCCACGGCCGTCTCGATGAGCAAGTCCTGCGCTTCGGCAAGCTGGCCACGTAGCTCTGCGTTCTCGACCGCGAGGGCGAGGATCAGGGCGGCCGTGTCGTCGCTCATACCGTCCTCGAACCAAGCAGGGCAGGTCCGATAGCAGGCGGTGCAGGGGCGACCTTGCTTCGAGTTGGCGCGCGTTGCCAAAAAAGCGCGGACAAGGGCGAGCGGATGCCGGCGAAGGAATCCATCAAGCTATTAACCCAAGCTGTTGAGCGCCTCTTAGGACCTTCTCGCTATCCCTGGTTGCGGATCAGCAAGCAGGGGAATGTGCCGTGGCACTCACCGGACGGTTCTGGTTCAAGAAGACTTGGAGAGGCAGGCTCGTCCTTCTCGTCGAGGAAAAGCGTCCTCGGTGGTTCAGCAGGAGTGATGCCTTCACGTTGCGGTGGCGCGATGCTACGCTGATGGACTTCGCAGAGTCGGCGCTGCGGCCTTTGCTCAACCTAGAGCATTCGTTACGGCCACCAACGTCGATGACGCGGGCTCCGGGCTTGCACGTCATTGATACCCCGAAGCCCAGTCAGCTCGCTGCAGCGGCTTAGCGAATTCCGTTTCGGCCTTCAGGTCCGGTGATCGTCGCGATCGTCAGGCGCCTCACCCCGTACGGCCGCATCGTAGCCGGCAAGCCAGAGATCGTGTGCCTCAATCCCCTCGGCATAGGGACAGGCCTCCCGGCTGATTCCCTTGCCGGGCGCGTAGAAGCCAAGCGCGTAGTGATCCAGATTGTCGTCCGGCGGCTCTGTCACGGGCTTCCCATCGAGTAAGGTTTCTGAGCGCGACTCCTGGCTGCAACCTGAAGGTTTCCATCCAGAGGGGCAGTGCGGTAGCCTTCAGCAACTGTTGCACAATCCTAAAGCGAGTTCGGCCAGCCTCAAACGATGCCGTTGCTATGAAACGGCCAGGGCTTTCCGAGATGTGCCGCGACCTTCGCGGGCTCATGTCCGACGGCCTTCACAGCCGCTTCGATCTGCTCGGTCGGCACCTCGAGGCGCCGGGCCCAGTAGGCCAGGGTCCAGGGCTCCGAGACGTTGACGGTCGTCGGCTCGTGGTCGGCTTGCGCGCTCTCGCTCATCGTGATCCTTGATCGCTTGTCGGCGCTAACGCGTGCCGGCCCTGAAGGTCACGCCTTGTCGGTTAGAATGTTGGGAGCCGCCGCCTCCCATTCCCGCTCCCGCAGCATCCTGGCACTCAGCGCCTCCGCGGCGTCCTTGGTCGGCTCGCCCTCTGGCGGCGAGGTGCCAAGGGCCCGTCGGGGCCTACCGTGCGATAACGCGTGGACGAAGGCGGTGACGACCTCGTCGAGTTCGCCGGCCGTCACCGCATTGGTCTTCAGGCAGTCGCGCCGTCCGCGCAGCGCGAGGGCGAGGCTGCCCACGCAGGCGCAGCCGAGTGCCGTACGGGCTGCAGCCGAGAGCGGAAGACGCTCCGCAGGCAGGCTGCGCAGGCGGTCTATCCGCCGGGCCGCAGTAGTCTCAGCCGCGTGGAAGGTGCGGGCGTCCGGGAACATCTTGGCGAGCTCGGCCAGGATGTGAGCCCGGATCGCCGCGAGGCGGATCGGACCGATTTTGCGAACCGTCGTTAATTCGGCCGGCGTCGCGAGGGCCATTCGGCCCATGTCGGTGAAGCCCGCTTTTCGTAGGCGTCCCCGCACGGTTGCCGTCAGCAATCCCCGGCCGAGACCGGCGGCGGCGAGCCGCTCCGGCGCATCCGCAGGCAGGTTCTCGAACAGCGGCAGTCTCGCGCAGGCCTCATCGAACAGCACCGGCTGGGGCATCGTCATGCGGCTCTTTAGCAGGCGCCGGCCGGATCAACCCCCACGGCCCTAACTGGGAAGCTCATCAGGATATTCGCCTTGCCTCATTCCGCGCCCGAGCCCGTCCGTCTGCTGATCGCGTTCTATTCGCGATCCGGATCTGTCGAAACTCTGGCTGTGGCGGCCGCGGAGGCGGCGCGGCAAGCCGGTGCCACGGTACGCCTGCGGCGCGCTCGCGAAGTCGTCGATCGCGAGACCATGGCTCAGGTGAAGGGTTGGGCCGAAGAGGCCGAACGTCAGAATGCGCTCTACGCGGCCCCGACCCACGAGGATGCGGAATGGGCCGACGCGATCCTGTTCGGGACGCCCTGCTATTTCGGCGCGATGGCCACCGAGCTGAAGGCGTTTCTCGACCAGCTCGGGCCACAATGGAAGCGCGGCGCGCTGGCGGGCAAGGTCGGCGGGGCCTTCGCGGTCGCCTCCTGGCCCCATGGCGGATCGGAGGTCGTGACGCTCTCGCTCTACGCTCCGATGGCGCATCTCGGCATGGTAATTCTGCCGCCGGGCTATACCGATGCGGCGATGCTGGAAGCAGGCTCGCCCTACGGCGCGTCAGCGATCGTCGGCGCCGAGAACCACGACCCGCGCCCGGAGGATCTTGATGCGATCCGGCATCAGACCCGGCGCACGGTCGCGATCACCGGCGCACTCGTCTCTGCCGGCGAGATGCCGAGTCATCGCGCCTGATGTATGCTTCCACGTCTGGCCGCTGGCCGCCGGATTGCTGGTCTTGGGGTTCGGATCCTTTCGCTCCGTTGACACGAGCATCCGCGGCGCCGCGATGAAGCCCAGCACGGTCGCCGTCCTGCTCGGAGCCGCCTGTGCGATGGTCGGGCCTGCCATCGTCCACGCCTTCACCAACGATCCGTTCGATCAGGCTGTGCTCTCCCTACTGATCGCCGGGTCGTTCGTCATTGCAGTGCTGTTCGGGGTCCGGCGCTTATGATGGGTCGAATGGCCGCCTACTCGCAGCGTGGTCTGTGCCTTCACCTCCGCTAACTGGGTGAAGATGCCTCGCCCCTTTCTCCTTCTCATTGCCTTCATCGCCCTCGGCATTGCCGTGCTCGGCTCGCTTTTCATGCGAACCGGGCCAACCGATAATCAAGCGAGGAGCCCGCACGAGATTGGACGACAGGAAAATGGGTTGGTCAAATAGCAGCGCCAGAGACAAGGCGTCATGTCATTCGCGGGTAAGACCGTATCGCGCCGTGACACACCGGTTAATCTACATCGACGGCGTGCCCCGCGAACTCTTCGGCCTGCGCCCCAACCGAATGCGCGCCGTGGCCGGGCCGGGCTGGAGCGTGCTCACGTCACCTAGTCGGCTGACTCCGTGCGGTAAGCTTGTTTCCGTCCGGATCGCGAAGGTAAGCGACGAAAGACCCGTTCGGGCGCTCGGACGGTGGGCTCTCGATCGCCGCACCACCATGCGCGGTGCCGGCCCCGTGCCACGCAAGAACATGATCACGGCTTGCCGCGGCGATACCGACGGTCCCACCGTTGGCTGCCGTCGCCGGGTTGCCATCGATCGGTTTTGTGATCATCAACCGACCGCCCTCGTGGAAGTAAATCAGCCTTCCTCTGGCATCCATCTCGCCGGGCTCGCCTCCCAGAGCGGCGAATGTAGCATCGTAAAAGCCTCTGGCCCGCTCCAGGTCGTTGCTGCCAATCATGACGTGAGTGAACATGCTCTCCTCCCCAAAGAGACACGGCGATCACCATCGCGATCGGGTCGCATCCAGCACGGCCTACTGCGAGACCACCAGGGCCCAGAACCGGCCGTAGGACGATCCCGGCGCATCGGCGTGGGCAATCCCGATCCGACGAGCCTGGGGCAGCAGCAGGTTCGCGTTGTGGCCAGATGAGGCCTGCCACATCGCAAGCGTCTGATCGAAAGTGGCGGTCCCGGCTCCCAGGTTCTCGGCCTTCAGACTCCTTCCAAGCCCGGTCAGCGCCATGCGCGCCTGGAACGAGCCGCCGGCATCGTGGCTAAGAGACCCAGCCGCGGCGTTCGCTCTCGCAGCATAGGCTGCGGCTCTGGTTAGGCCTGTGTCGACCTGGACAGGGCCAAGGCCATATTGCGCCCGGTACCGGCTGATCGCCGCCGCGGCGGCACGTTCGTTCAGTACCCCGATACGGCTTGGGGCCCCGGTGGCCGCGAACGCTCCGCTCGTGGCGATGACGACTGGGATAAGCAGGGCTACGAGGCGTCGGCGCATGGAGAAAGGCCACCTTAGCATTGAATCGCGCTTGCGAAGTGCCCCATCCTGAAACGGTGACCCTTCGAAAATCTTTACGGCGATTACGCGCCGTCGGAACGGCAGGCGCGAGGCGATCTCTGGTGCAGACCGGAACGGACGACGACTTTGCTATTTGCCGCCATCGGCTTCAGCGAAGCCGGCGTTCCGCTTTTTGATCTTGTTCGAGCGGTCAGCAAATTTCGCCTATCGAACCGTGGGTTTTGTCGTCCCGCAAGCTCGTGAGCAACTCAGGCGATCTTAGGCCCGCGACTGGCTGCTTCCATCACTTCCATTGTCCGAAGGATCGCCATACCGACCACGTTGGCATCGGCCTCGCCCTCTGGCGTATCCGGTAGGATCGCGACTGTCTCGACGTCGCCACCACCCTCTAAACCCACGACAACCTTGAACACCGGCCCCTGCCTCGTGTCCTCATCGAAAACCAGGGTGACCTCATAGCCGGCGGCTTGGCCGAAATGACGTAAGGCTCGAAGTTCGGTGACGGACGCAACGGCCGGCGGAGCGTCGTCGGGCTTCGGGCGGGCGCCGAATGTCGGGCGGATCACATTGCTCATGCCGCCCCGTAGCGCGATCAGGCCAGAATGTTGAGCGGGTGCACGCGTCCGTCGACATGCTTAATCGGTTCGAAACTCCTCAGTGCATTCGAACCCCGCACCCTCCTGATTTTAAGCCAGGCGTGCCGCTTGAGGCCATGTCGCTCTACGCCAAATACCCAGCAGCTTTCAGATCCCGCTCCACGCTCTCGTAGAGCGTCGGGAACGCGTCATCGTTCTGCGCGTCCGGAGGCACCACCGGTGCCATCGGCAGGAACGCCATGATCGGCAGAGCGACGGCATCCTGATCCTGCTCAACGAAGTGGGGCGCTATGGCCCAACGGGCTGAGAACCAGCGATTGAACATCGGCGCCTCATGATCTTCCACAGGCACAACGTTCATGGTCAAGCTTGGCTGCATCGCCTCGTGATTTCCCATGGCCGCAGGAGCGGCGGGCTGTTTTGGCCACTTGCCGATCAATGGCCCGCGGCACGTCGATTGTAGCCGTAGGCTGCGCTGCAGCCTGGAACACCGCATACGCCTCCTCGTGTGCCTCGATCGCTGCGAGGATCGGGTCGACGTGAAAGGGCACCCGGTCGCCGTCATTGTTAATCGGTACCAGCGAGACGGAGAAATTCGGGATTATGGCGTGCGACATCGTTCGGGCTCCAGAGGGCTCGTGAGGGGAGCCGCTGATTCTATTAGTTAAGTCGTTGATAAGTTTGTGCTTTAATGCGCTCATGGGCTCGAAAAGGCCGGCCTGATTCACGGTGGCGGCCGTGCCATCGACGAGACTGGCGAGATCATCGTGCGAGCCCTCCGGCGAGAGCCCAGGTCGGGTGGTCGCCCTCCGGCCTGTACAGGTCGGGGGAAAAGGTCCAGAGGCGGGGCGTGATCGCGTTGAGCAGGTCGAGCGAGACGTCGGCGGGATGGATCGCAGGCCATCGTCGAGGAACTGGTCGGCCTCCGCCATGACGTCGCCGTGGACGTATTCGGCAAGCGCCATGTTGATGACGGCCGCACCGATTTCGGACTGCGTGGCGGGCGACAGGCGATGCCATGCCTGCGCCGGCGTGAACGGCAGCGGCAGGCGCGACCAGAGCGCGGCATGCTCGGGGATGCGGTCGCCATCGTCACCACGGAGGTCGGCCGGGACTGCGCTCGATGCGGGCAGGGTGCTGGCGGCCACCGCGGCGCGGGCTCCGCCGATGACGCAGCGGCGGCGATAGAGGACATTCGACATTGCGGTTGCTCCTCAGTGCGCGGCAGCGAGACGGGCGGCCTTAGCGGCCTCCCACACGTCGCGGAGAGCAGCGGAGAGGCACACGCCCCAGGTCGAGCCGGTAGCGGCGCGGATGGTCTTAGCCGACGCGATGGCGGCGGCCATGATAGCGCGGCGATCATACTGGCCGGCGACCACGAAGGCCGAGGCGCGGGCCGGCTTGTCCGTGAGGTCAGCGGCCACCGTGGCGCGCTCGATGCGGCTGCCGATGGTGCTGCAAGCGAGCAGTTCGACATCGCGAGCAACGGTGGCGCGGCTGATCCAGGCACTGAGACAGGCGGCATTCTCCGGCTCGAACGCCTCGACGCCGAGGGTATCGACCCGGCCTGGCACGCGGCGGATGGCGACGAGGACGACAGGGCCAGCGACCAGGGCGGCGCGATCGACGCTCGACACCCGCACGAAGGTGTGGCGCTCGCCCGAGCGGCCGGTGAGGCAATGGACCGGCTTCTCGCCGAGGATGACGCCGGCGCGCGAGGACTTGATCATCTCCATGCGGGGCTGAAAGCCAACCGGGCGGGACGCCTCGATCTCGGCCTTGCGGGCGGCCCAGCGCTCGCGACTTTCCTGCTGTCGGATGCTCGGTTGGCCCGAACGGTATGCCGGGAAGGCGGCGGCGAGGACGTTCGAGGGGAGGGGGGAAAGGGCGGTCATCGACTACTGGCCTTGTGCGTTCGACCTGATGTCATATATAAAGAATTATGTTTGACCATTGGTCAATAACGAGATATAACGTTGGTTGAAAAGTATATAACTTCGGCTCAATGCCGAGCGGCCCGCGCCCTGCTGGAGTGGACTCGCGAGCACCTTGCCGAGGCATCGGGCGTGTCAAAAATGACGCTGGCTGATTTCGAAACGAGCAAGCGCAGTCCGTATCCGCGCACGCTGGCGGACATTCGCCGGGCTCTGGAAGCCGCCGGCCTCGAATTCATCCCCGAGAACGGGGGAGGGGCCGGCATCCGGTTCCGGCAGCGCACCGACGGCACGAACGAGGAGCATTAGCCATGACGCCAAACGACAAGTCAAAGCCGCCACTGTCCGGTGAGGCCGAGACCGATCAGGCGAAGCAAGCCGTAATGAACCAGGCGCCGGACACGCCTCCGGACAAAGACAAGCCCGACGAGGGCAAGCGCCCGGATCAACTCACATCCGAGAATGATGGCGGTGGAGAAGGTTAGAAGCTACTGGCAATCCCGAAGGCCATCGACGCAGATCGATATCCACCTCGATACTGGGGTATCGCGCCAAAAGGCTCAAAAGAGTGAGTGGCCAGCCGAAATCCACGGACCGTCTAGCCGAGGTCGAGCAACTGACCGCGGCGCTTACCGATCAGATCCTCGACGCGCAGATTATGAACCGGCCGATCTCCGAGGATCTGGTTCAGGCGCTCGCCAAAGCCGCCCGCCTGTTGCACGACAACGATATCCCATGGCCGCCAATGCTGACCCAGGTGCTCAACGAACTGGTGCAGGATCGAACTGAGCCAGAACCGGAGCCGGAGCCTTCGATCGATCCAACCGATGACTCGGCGTTAAAAGGGCTGTCACGCTTCCTGGGCGTCTTTCGTAGAGAGAAGGGCCAAGCCGAATAGTCCGACGAGGACCTGGCGGCCGGATCAACTCACGACCGAGAACGACGACGGTGCCCAGGGGTAGACATCCTACTATTTTGTCAGAACCACGCTGCTGGTCGCCTGGGATCCGGAACCGCTCGAGCCGGTACTGCTTGGACAGGTAACATTGAAAACCGCATCGTTATAATCACGATCGTCCGACACTCCTCCCATGTCATTCCAATAGTAGTTCACCGTTTTGCCGGCCGACTGAGCGCAGTTGATTGTTCCATTGCTGACGGGCCCAAGCGATAGCGGGCAGGATCCGTTATTTACTGACGTCGAAGCGCCAACTGTCGTTTGCAAACTACAATTGAAAAGTGACAGTATACTTGGATAGGCGACCGACGATGGAGGAGATAAGTGAGAATAGAAAAAATTTACGCTTCCTTGAGACTTACCGTAACCGTTCTTACCGTAGCCGCTTATACCGCCGGTGACATTCTTGAGGGCAAAGCCGATTTTTTGGCCAGTGCCAATGATGGCCGAGATGTCCTTCTGAGAGCTGCCGCCAGTATTCGAAAACAGCAAGTTCAACGCCGAATCGCTTGGAACGCCATTGTTGTTGGGCACGACGTACCAGTAAATGCTGTTGGCATCAGCCGCATTGCTGGCGAAGCTTGAGAGCGAGAAAGCTACTTTGTAGCCGGCACTTCGCGCCTCTGCGATGACGGTGATGTCCGTCGCATTTTTCAGGATCGCCATGATCGAGTTCGGCAAGCTCACCTGCGCCGTCACGGCGACGCTGTAGACGGCGGTACCCGAGGCACTGGAGGTTGCCGTATAGCTCACGCCCGACGCGTAAGGCATTCTGGCAACGGCGCTCGCCATGAAACGGTTGGCGACGGCCTGAGCCGTCGAGCCTGTCGCAGCCGACACGTAGACGGACGCACCAGCAAGCGCTGCGGAGTCGGCCGCCGCCTGCAACTCCGCACGCAGCTGAACGGCCCGCATCATGTCGAGGCCTGCGCCAGCCATCAGCATCATCGGTATAGCCATCACCGCGAACCAGATCGCGAAAACGCCACTCCGGTCGTGCCGGAAACGGCCGAGGGTGTGACGCATGGAGCGACATCCGGTCCTGCTCATCGCCTCAGCTGCCATAGGTCACTGCCGTCCCCGAGCGTGGCCGCGCCAAGGCGGTAGCGGTGAAGGTGACGTTCAGGCTTATCGGAAAGGTCAGTGGGGAGGAGTAGGCGTAGCTCGCCGCGACGACGATTGCGCTGTCGCCCGCGGTGGGCGTGACAGAAGTGGCCGTGCTCGTCGCGTTCGTGATTGCCGCAACGACGCCGCAGCTCGTGTCGGTCCAGTCGATCTTCCGCAGACTACCCGAATAGCTCACGCTCGCGATCGAGGCCTTGAAGGTGCTGCTCGCCAGCGGCAGCAGAGAGAGCTTTCCGGCCTTGCAGAAGTCGGCGAGTTCGGACGTCGTAACAGCATCCTGCTGCGAGACCAGATCGGCGAGATTACGCGCGGCGGCCACCGTGAGCATGCGGGCACGCGCAAAAGCGAAGACCTGGAAACTGCCAAAGATTGCCAGCAGCATGAATGGTGCGATCAGGGCGAACTCGACGGCGCCTATGCCACTGCCGTCACTTCGAAAGCGCCGGAGCATCAGTAGCTCTCGTTCTGGAATGTCAGCGTGGTCAGCAACAGGATGTTGCCGCCGAAACCGGCCGCACCGAGCAATCCCGAGATGTAGGACGGTTTGCTATAGCCGAGCTGCAGCAGAACCTCGGAGCCCGCGCTACCGGCGCTGAAGCCTGTCTTGCTTAGCGTGCCGGTAGCCGACGTCGTGGCGGGAGTCAGGCCTGCGAAGCTCGTACCCGACTGGACATTGTAGATGATGCCGGCGCAGGGAATGAACGGCGATGCCTTCGCGCAGACCGCATTCTTAAAGGCAGTTTCCGTTACTGAACTAATCCGGATAAGGCGGCTGGCGTCACGCGCCGCATTGTCGAGGGTGCTGAGCATTAGGAGGCAGAACCCAACCTCGATCCAGGCGAAGATCACTAAGAGAAAGACCGGCATGATCAGCGCAATCTCGACAGCGGTAGCCGCCCGCTGGTTGCAGATAAAGCTAAGATAAGTCTTTTTGCAGTAATTCTTCATGATACAATCTACGGCGAATCAATATAGCAACCGGAAACTCCTGCATTAGCTTAGATCATACCCGTACAAAGTTAATTGCTTATAAAAATAATCGCGTATATTTTCAAAAGCATTCAAAGCAATACGCAAAAAAGCATTCCATTTCTGGAATAATCGCACAACGGTCTGAAGTGGAGGGTAATGCACGATCGTGAGGTTGGACTAACATCGCGGAAGTTGGTGGAGTCCGCGCTATCGCCTGGATTGAGGAGCTCCACAGCCGATTTGCGGCATTGTTCCATCACCTGCAGCGCAGCGCATTATGCCTATCCTCAAACCGCTCACTGGCGAGACTGTCGAGATCACGGTGCCCGGTCCTCGGACGCGGGCCAGACAGTGATGACCAACGTCTCAGCCTCAAATCCGCACCGAAGACTCCCATCACCCGTGCTCGTGATTACGCCCCGTCGATGATTGGCCTTCCCTTTTACCGAGTGCTATTCGCTGCCGGCTTGACACTGTCCGGTGCTGTTGTGACAGCTCGGGCCGTCAACAACGAACCGAACGATCCCTGCGAGGAGCAGCGGCATGTCTATGCGTGCGCGATCTTCCGCAGCCCCCAAGCTGCTGCTTCCGTTCGCCCAGGACAGACCAGGGCGCCAGTGATCGCAGCCATTGCAGGGGCGTTCTATCCGAAGGCGAGTTGGTCCCATCGAGTTCGCGACACGCAACACCTCGGCCTCAGCGCTGGATCAGCACGCGGGTGCCATCCGATATCTCCGCTATCACGACGAGTTAGCCTTCACGGTTTCCGGACCTGCGACAGAGCAGTCCGAAACGATCGCTCGCATGCACGGTTTCCCCTGCTCAGCCAAGCAAGGAGCCGCAATGGGTTCGAACGATCAGATGCCCCTGTCCCGTCGTCAGATCGTAGGAGGCGTGGGAACGGGCCTTGCGGTTGCTGCAGCTGGTTCGGCCCAGGCGCGCGAGGCGGCTCCTGCCGCTGCGCAGCCATTGATCGATCCCATCAGCCAGTATCCGAAGCCGCCGTTCGCAAAGCAGTCACAGCCGTGGCCGGGTCTCGCCGGCCGGATGGAGCCGAAGCCGGATCACGGAGAGACGAGCTATCGCGGATCCGGACGGCTCGCCGGACGCAAGGCTTTGATCACGGGCGGCGACTCCGGGATGGGCCGGGCAGCGGCAATCGCCTTCGCGCGCGAGGGTGCGGACGTCGCCATCAACTATCTGCCGGATGAGGAGCCCGATGCCGCGGAGGTGATAGCCCTCATCCGAAAAGAGGGGCGGATCGGCCTCGCGGTTCCCGGTGACCTTCGCGACGAAGCGTTCTGCCAGGATCTGGTCGCGCAGGCCGTGAAGGGCCTCGGCGGCCTCGACATCGTGGTGAGCAATGCCGGCCGTCAGCAGGCCCACGCCTCCATCCTCGACATCTCCACCGAGCAGTTCGATTGGACGATGAAGACCAACATCTACGCACCGTTCTGGATCATCAAGGCGGCGCTGCCACACTTGAAGCCGGGCTCGACGATCATCGCGAGCACCTCGGAGCAGGCCACCGATCCGACGCCCGACCTCTACGACTACGCACAGACCAAAGCCGCGACGACGAACTTCGTGCGCTCCCTCGGCAAGCAGCTGGCGCCGAAGGGGATCCGGGTAAACGGGGTTGCCCCTGGACCGATATGGACTCCGCTTCAGGTGTCCGGCGGAGCTTCGATGGACAAGCTTGAGAAGTTCGGCGCTCAGACACCGTTCGGCCGGCCTGGACAGCCGGTCGAGCTTGCCGGGATCTACGTGCAGCTCGCTTCGGCGGAAGGCAGCTACGCCACCGGTCAGGTGTACGGCTCGGCTGGTGGCAACGGGCTGCCATAGCTCGTTCTCGGCAGATACGTTGGCCAAGCAAATCGGATCTTCGTCGATTATCTCCGAAATCACAGAGGGGCGACCGCGTTCGCCGGCTTCTCGACACGCGACCGCACGGGTGCGCCGGTATTGGTGCCAGTGATATGGGACCAGTTGCCGGCGCCAGGCTCGGGCGGCAGGTTCACGGTCGAGACACTCGTCAGCCGCTTGCGTGCTGTCCGACGCACGCCCCGAGCGGGCTTCGCCGACGCGGCACATCCTTTGGAGCATGTGCCAGTGGTCCGGAGAAGGTCTTTCAGCACGACCCAACGCTCCGGGTGCACTTCATTCAGGATCCGGTGTCGATGGGGCCGCAAGTTGTCTTCACGCGTTATGGCAGCAGCCGGGACCGTCCGGCAGGAGGCACGACCCAATGAAAAAGCTCGCCGCCCTAACTGCCTTGGCACTCGTGATCGTGGGACCGGCGCTTGCGCAGGGTACTCCTTCGAACAGCTCATCCGCCGCTTCTGGCAACGCGGAGGACAACAACAAGCCGAAGTCGAACAGCTCAGGTGGCGGCGGATCTGGACAGTAGAACGATCACTGACCTCAAACGGCCGATAGCTTGGCAGGCCTTGATGCAGTCTCCGCACGGCAGGACCGGACTGATCTTGCTCGGCTGCCTGACGGGGCCACCCGCCGCGTTCGTGGCGCTATCTCCGGTGATCGCGCTCGTGGGCTACACGACCGGCTGGTTCGGCGCGGAAGTAGTCGGCAACATCGTCGGGTTGATCCTGCTCGGTGCAGTCGTAGTGGCGGTGTTTGTCGCCGCGGTTTTCGCCGTGGTGGCCGCCGTCCTCACGGTCGTCGGCACGGCGGCCGTGACGGTCGGTAGCGCGATCGCACACATCTTCTCGCGTCTGCGCTGAACAGCAATCGTCAGCGGAACCGTCGCGCGCGCATGAGTAGCCTCGCCAACCGAGGCCGAAGGGGCAGAAAGATGCGATAGGCCACTTCGGCGACCGGCAGTATCGGCTGGAACCCGAACACGCGCAGGCTGACTGCACGCCCGAGCCAGCGCCAGCCCGGCAAGGTGCACCAGAGTTCGGCGAAGGCCGCAGCGCCGGAACTCAGGCGCCCTGTCGTGTCCCGCACATGGAAGCGGGCCTGGGCCGCGGCACAGTTCAGACCGGGACCCAGGGTGTCATCTTTTTCGAACGAGCTCAGATCAATGAACCTAACGCGGTCGGCGCCGCTGCAGCCGCGATAGTGTCCGATCTCGGTCCGGCAGAGGGGGCAGGCGCCGTCGTAGTAGACGGTCAGGGTCTCGCGCATCGCGTTCCTCTCGTCGGCGCCAGTCGGCCGCTCAGCGATAGCCGGCGGCCTGAAGCTCGAACAGTTCGGCATAGCGCCCGCCTGAGCGGACGAGCTCGATGTGCGAGCCGGCCTCCTGCACCCGTCCCTCAGCCAGGACGACGATGCGGTCGGCCTGCCGCACGGTGGAGAAGCGGTGGGAGATGAGGATCGCGGTGCGCCCGGCCGCGAGGTCGCCGAAGCGGGCGAAGACCTCGGTCTCGGCCCGCGCATCAAGCGCCGCCGTCGGCTCGTCGAGGATCAGCACCTCGGCGTCGCGCATGTAGGCGCGGGCGATTGCGATCTTCTGCCATTCGCCGCCGGACAGGTCGACGCCGTCCTCAAAGCGCCGGCCGAGGCGCTGATCGTAACCGGTCGGCAGCTTCGCCACCACGGTGTCGGCCATCGCCCGTGAGGCGGCGCCGCCGATACGGGTTGCGTCGGCGCGCGCGTCGATACGACCGACGGCGATGTTGTCGCCGGCGGTGAAGTCGAAGCGGACGAAGTCCTGGAAGATGACGCCGATCCGGGCGCGCAAGGTATCGAGATCGTAGTCGCGCAGGTCCCGGCCATCGAGCAGAATGCGGCCCTCGCTCGGGTCGTAGAGGCGCGAGAGCAGCTTGACGATGGTGGTCTTGCCGCTGCCGTTCTCGCCCACCAGCGCCACGACCTCGCCGGCCCGGATGGACAGCGACAGATGGCGCACGGCCCAGCGTTCGGCGCCGGGATAGCGATACCCGACATCCTCGAAGACGAAGCCATCGCGGATCGGCTCGGGAAACGCGGCAGGCCGCTCGGGCGACCGAATGCGGGGAGCGACGGCGAAGAAGGAAAAGAGGTCGTCGAGATACTGCGCCTGGCCGGTGAGCTGTGAGACGCCGAGCAGCAATCCCTCGACGAGACCGCGCAGCCGCAGGAACGCCCCGGACAGGAAGGTGAGGTCGCCCACCGTCAGCGTGCCGTCGAGAGTGCGGACCGCGATCACGGCATAGGCGAGATAGTAGGCGAGCGTACCGAGGCTCGCGAATGCGCCGCCGAAGCCGGCGCGTCGCACCGCGATTTGAGTGTTCTCACCAAGAATGCGGTTCGCCAGCACGCCGAAGCGATCGGACAGGAAGGCGTCGAGGCCGAAGAGTTTGACCTCCTTGGCACTCTCGGCCCCAGCGCCGAGGTAGCGCATATAGTCGCTCTCCCGGCGCTCGGGCGAGCGCCGGTAAGCGAGCCGGTAGCTCTGCCGGTTAAAGTGCAGTTCGTTGAGGAAGGCCGGGATCAGTGCGAGGACGAGCAGGACGACGAGCCAGGGCAGGAACGCCACCACCGCCGCCGCGAGGGAGATCGCGGTGAGCAGATCCTGCCCATGGCCAAGCAGCTGGCCTATCAGGTTGGAGCGCCAGGCGACCTGCCGCCGGGCGCGCTCGAGTCCGTCCTGTACGCCGGGGTCTTCGAACTGCTCGAGATCTAGTGTCGCGGCATGGGCCATCAGCCTAAGTGTGATGGCGTTGCCGGTCCGCTCGGACAGCACGCCGTCGACGAGGCTTGTAGCCCGCCCCATGAGGTCGGAGGTAACCGCCAGGGTGAACTCGATTCCGATTAGGAGCGCGACGTGCCGGAGCCGGGGATCGGCGAGCCAGTCGGCAGTCGCAGAAGTAGTCGGATCGGATCGGCCGGCCACGACCGTGTCGATGACGAGTTTCGCCACGTAAAGCATCAGAGCCGGCAGGGCCGCACGTACAAGCCGCAGGCCAATGCTGCCGAGCGTCAGCACGCGGCTTGTCGCCCAGGCCACGCGGAACAGGGCCGGCAGATGCCGCAGTGCCCCAAGGCGCGCGATGAAAGCGCGACGAAGCCGCTCGGTGGGTGATGGCTTCAACGACGATCCTGAATCGATAGCGGACGTTCTTGCCTAGTTGACGAGGACAACCGCCTTACGGATGTAGGCCTTAGACGCGATGTCCCGGACGATGAAATCGGCCACATCGGCGCGGGCGATTCGACCGTTCCGCCACGAGGACGGCTGCTCCAGGACCTGATATCGGCCCGTATTCGCGCCGCCCGTCAGTACGCCCGGCCGGACAAAGGTCCAATCGAGGCCGCTCTTGCGAATGCGCATCTCCTGCGCGTCCTTGTCGTCGTAGGCCCTCCCGAATACGAGCTGGAACGGCAATCGCTGCAAGAGGCCGACTGCGGCCCGGCTGTCACCGGTTCCGAAGCCGGTCACTGCGATCAGACGGCGCACGCCGGCCTTCTCCATGGCCGGCACGAGCAGGTTGGTCGCATCCGAGAAGAGATGCACCGGCCCGAACAAACTCTTGAACGGGACGCCCAGCGCCTGGACCACCACATCGATACCGTCCAGCGCCGCTGTCACGTCGCCGCCCTTCAGCGCGTCCCCGGTGAACCGCTCCGGATCGGGATCTGAAAGAGGTATCTCGGCGGCAGAGCGGGCGAAGGCCCGCACTCGGTGTCCGGCGGCCAGAGCCGCCTTGACGGTCTCCAGGCCGATGCCGTTGCTGGCTCCGAGGACAAGGATGTGAGCCATAGTTGCTTCCTCTGCGCTATTTGGCGGCGTCCCGCGAACGCTCGGGCATGGTGACATGCTGGCTGTCGGAGACCTTACGGCCGTTCTCCAACTTCTGGCTCTCCGTGGGGTCGAGCGGTGCACTGAGTGGCGCATAGGTGCCGGCGTGCTGCTGCTCATCATTCGTTTCGCCGTCTTCCGTGCGCCTGTCGGCGGGCGTGCTGTCGGTCTTGCATTGGGACACAGGCCCCTCCCTTGAGTGGTTAATCCGCCCACTTTCGATGAACCGGCGACAGCGGTACCGCGTTTCGAACGCGTTCTGCCGTCCGCCCCTCAGCTCGGCTGCTGCTCGGTATCCTCGACCTCGAGATCATCATCAGGCGGCAGGGACGAGTCTGGCTCGGGCTGCGGGTTGGCCTCGATCTCCACCTCGGTCGCCGGATCGATCTCACTATCGCGCTGATCCTCGGGAAGGGCGCCGGAATCCTCGCCGGGCATCGGCGTATTGGCTGTGGTCATGGCTGCGTGTTCTCCGCTGATGTGCAGAGCGGCAAGCAGATGCGGCGGCAACCGTTCCGGCCCAGCAGTGTCGCAGTCCGGGAGCGCGGTTTAGTTTTGCAATTGGTGCGATCGATCTGGATCAATGCTGCCAAAGCGGAAGCCTGCGTTCACCTGCGTATATCCATGAACGGCTTCGTCATTACCGGCCTACCTTTGGCATCGTAGACATCGACCTGCCACGCCGACCAGTCGAGCCGTTCGCCACCCTGCATAAGTTCGAACGCCACCCTCTCGGCATGCAGTCGCATGAGTGCCATCGTCGGCAGTCGCTTGCCTCGCAGATCGGCGACGAGGTCGTATCCATTGGTGCAGTGGAAACGGTAAAGCCGCGTTGGCATTAGAGATCTACCCCGCGCTCCACAGGCGTCCACCGCTCGTTCCCGATCTCGGCCGCGATCGACAAGCCGCACATTCGCGATCGTGCTGTTCCTGTTATGTTCTAGAGAGAACAGGAGTCGCGATGCACGCCCACCCCAACGAACCACCTGTGGAGATCCGGCTGACGGAAGCCGAGACGATCGCGCTCGCCTACCGGCGGGCTGCACGCGGCGACACCTGGGTCGCCCTTGTCCGCGCGGTCGAGGACGCGTTGGCGGATCTTAGCGAGGCCGAACGGAGGACGATGCAGCGGGACCGGCTCATCTCGTACGGATACATCCGCGGCAGCGTATCCACCGCGGCGGGCACCGCCGAGTGAATCCGCTTGCGGTCGACGAACTGATCCTCGGAAGCTCCGACGCGGTTCGAGTGCCGGTGATCGGGCGAGCGCTATGCGCCGGCTTCCCGAGCCCTGCCGACGATTTCATCGAAGGGGCGCTGGAGCTGCCGCGCTGGTTGGTACCGAACCCGCCGGCGACCTTCCTGATGCAGATCCGGGGTGATTCGATGCGCGGTGCAGGCATCCACGATCGCGATCTGGCATGCATCGACCGCAGCCTGCGCGCCGAGAACGGCAGCGTCGTCGTCGCGGTGGTCGACGGGCAACTGTCCTGTAAGCGCTACCGGACCGTCGACAACCGCGCCCGACTCGACTTCGACAATCAGGACATGCCGGCTTTCAGCGTCGATGAGTACGGCGAGGTAGAGATCTGGGGCGTGCTGCGCTTCTCGATCCGATGGCACCTGGCGCGCGGACGGCTGTCTTGAGCCGGCCGCTGGCGCGCCGGTCCGAACGAACCCGCGCGATCGCGCTTATCGACGGCAACAGCTTCTACTGCTCCTGCGAACGGGTATTCGACGTGAAGCTGGCCGGCGTGCCGGTGATCGTGCTGTCCAATAACGATGGATGCGCAATCGCCCGCACTGCCGAGGCCAAGGCCCTCGGGATCAAGATGGGCGATCCCTACTTTAAAATCCGCGACCTCTGCCGGGCTCAAGGCGTCCGTGTCTTCTCCTCGAACTACACGCTCTACGGCGACATGAGCGCTCGCACCAACGCTGTCTACCGGGGCTTCGCACCGGCCATCGAGATCTACTCGATCGACGAGAGCTTCCTCGACCTCACCGACGTGCGCCCTGACCGCCGCATCGAACTCGCTCGGGACCTCCGCGCGACGGTGCGGGCCTGGACCGGCATACCGACCTGTGTCGGCATCGGCGCCACCAAGACACTGGCCAAGCTCGCCAACCACATCGCGAAGTCGATCTCGCCGCTCGACGGCGTCTGCGACCTGACGGACCCGGACGCTTATGCGCATTGGCTCGGCCGGATCCATGTCGGTGAGGTCTGGGGCATCGGCCGGGCTTCGCTCGCGAAGCTCGAGGCCATGGGCGTCGATACCGTGGCGGACCTGCGTGACCTGGATCCCCGGCCAGTGCGCAAGGCGATGACGGTGGTGGGCGAGCGCATCATCCACGAGCTGCGCGGCGTGTCTTGCCTGCCGCTCGGCCTGATGCCGGCCCAGCGTAAGGGTTGCGCCGTTACCCGCTCATTCGGCAGCCGGGTCGAGGATCGGGCCAGCCTGGAGCAGGCGGTCTCCGCCCATGCGACGCGGCTTGGCGAGAAGCTCCGTCGCGAGGGTCTCGGCACTGACCACGTCACCGTCTTCTTCCATACCTCCGAGCACGACCGTGACCACCCGCAGCGCTCGGTCTCGACGGTGGTGACGCTACCCGAGGCGTCGAACGACAGCCTCGTGCTGATCAAGGCGGCGCTGCACGGCATCGCGAAGACGTGGCGCCCGCAGGGCGATCCGCCCTGGCGCTACAGCAAGGCCGGCGTCATCACCGTGGACCTCGTGCCTCTGGTCGCAAGCCAACGAGCGCTGATCGGCCAACTGGACCGCGAACAGGGTGCGGCCCTGATGGCGGCACTGGACGCCTGCAACGCCCGCTTCGGCCGCGGAGCTGTCGTGCCAGCGCGTCTGGGACTGGAGCGAACCCGCACGGGGTGGTCGACGAAGTTCGAAATGCGGACGCCGCGTTACACCACGCGGATCGACGAGCTGCCTGTGGCGTGGGCATAATCGATGATCGGCTCAGGCGCTCCGGTTCATGGCGGCAACGGGGCGCCCCACGGCCGGATCGTCTGGTCCTGATAGCGGACGGCTTTGAACCGTAGCGCTGTCGCAGCAGACAGCCCCCCATTCTTGTCGCGAGCGGTGACCGTGGTGGTGCGTGTCATGCCTGGAAGCGGCCGCTCCTGGGTGAAGCCTACCAATGTCTCGACGACAAGCGCACGTGCGGCGCCCGCTCCGTCGAGATCGGTCCCCTTGGGATCCGGGCTTACGATCGCTCCCTCGCTCGAGGTGACCTCAATGTGAAACTGCGGCGTCGCTATCTCGTTCACGCCCATAGAGCCGTGAATGGCAACCAAGTACCCCATGCCTTTGACTGATCAGATCTACTGCTGATGGGAAACCGATCAAATTATTGGGTCGGCGTGAAAAGGCTGTAGCTGCTCAAAACACGGCAACCAGCGTAACGCCAACGATCATCAGAAGGCCACCACCGAGACGCCAGCCATTAGCGGTGTGCTGTTCGAAGCCGATCAATCCGAAGTGATCCAGAACGACCGATGTTACCACTCCCGCTGTGACCAAGAGGCCGAGGAATGGCGCAGCCCCGATCTTCTGGGCAACGACGAACTGCGCCAGAATGATTCCGCCACCAAGAACCCCTCCGAACCAAGCCCACCATGGCATGTGCGATACTTGATCGGCCGTCGGCCAAGTCAGATGGCCTGAGATAAGACCGATCGTAAGAATGCACGTAGCGGTGCCTGCCGCGACAACCAGACCAGCGGTCAATGATTGCGCTAGCCCTTTCGATAAGGCGCCATTGAGCCCAGCCTGTACGGCGTTGGCGATCCCCGCCATCAGAACGAAACCGTACAAGTACCACATCTGAAACCCATCGCATCGGCAAGCCGACTAGTTAGGGCGAAGTGCTCCATCTGTGCGCCCACCGTTCTGCGTCAGTTTCGCCGTCCATTGATCGGCGAAATCTCAGGACTGAACCTTGCTGCTGGCGGACCGTTGCCCAGGCCCTGTTCCCATGTCGGAGGCCATAGATGTCCAAAACGATTTCGGCAGAGTTCGAAACCCGCCGCGATGCCGAGATGGCCGTCGAACGTCTCGTTCAGGAATACGGTCTCGATCGAAGCTCCGTGAGGATCGTTGCGGCGTCGGATGAGAACACGGCAGGGACGCAGGCAGCAGGAGCCGACCTCGAAGGCGGCCAGCCAAAAACCGAGACTGCAGGCGAGCCGGCTCTGAATGGCAAGGTCAAGGTCTCTGCCGATGTTGCCGAGGCCTCCGCCGACAAGGTCGTTTCGTCCTTCGAGGGCTATGGCGGAAGCAGCATAAGCTCCTAGTCTGGTTTACTTTTTCAGACCCGCTGATCTGCGCGAGGACGTTGACGATACGCCAATGTGCAACCTCTACAGCCTCTCGTCGAATCAGCAGGCGATCCGCGACCTGTTCAGGGTCGAGACCGATCGTGCCGGCAACCTGCCTTCGCTGCCCGGCATCTTCCCGAACTACGCGGCACCGATCGTCCACATGCTCGACGGCAAGCGTGCCCTCTCAATGTACCGCTGGGGCATGCCGTCGCCGAAATTCGCGCTGAAGGACAAGAAGACCGATCCAGGCGTCACCAACGTCCGCAATACCAAGTCGCCGCACTGGCGGCGCTGGCTCTCGCCCGAACACCGCTGCCTCGTGCCGCTCACGTCCTTCAGCGAGCACAACAAGGCGGCAGGCGGCGACATCTGGTTCGCGCTCAGTGAGGAGCGCCCGCTGTCCTGCTTCGCCGGGATCAAGCTCGAAGGCTGGACCTCGGTTCGCAAGGTGAAGGACGGCGAGACGACCGACAATCTCTACGCCTTCCTGACGACCGAGCCGAACACCGAGGTCGGGGAGATCCATCCGAAAGCCATGCCCGTGATCCTGACCACGGATGAAGAGCGCGAGGCCTGGCTCCAGGCGGACTGGTCCGAAGCCTCGGCCCTGCAACGGCCCCTGCCCGACGGCGCGCTGACGATCGTGGCGAAGGGGAAAAAGAGCGACGGCGTATAGCCTGCGATTGCGGCTGCGGATGGTGCCGAGCTATCAGCTTCCATCTGAGATTACCCAGAGAGCCGATGAAATGGCGATTTCGCAATCTAGATGTTTGATCCCAGGGTTTGATGGGGCACTCTTCACGCCGGAGTGGAGGGACGCGCTATGGGCCAAGTTCTTCACGGCAGCGCCACAACGACGGAGGCGGTCCGTCGAGCGATCCAGCATAGTCAAGCGAGCCTGAGGGCGCTCTCGAAGCGCTACGGAATCAACCCAAAGACGGTTGCCAAGTGGAAGAAACGGACCTCAGTCGCCGATCAGTGCACGGGGCCGAAGGCTCCTCGCTCGACGGTGCTGTCACCCGAGGATGAGGCGGTGGTGGTCGCCTTTCGTCGTCACACGCTCCTGCCCCTCGACGACTGCCTCTACGCGCTCCAGGCCACGATCCCACATCTGACCCGCTCGTCGCTGCATCGCTGCCTGCAGCGGCACGGGATCAGCCGATTGCCGGAGGTCGACGGCGACAAGCCCAAGCGGTCGCGCTTCAAGGCCTATCCGCTCGGCTACTTTCACATCGATC
>NZ_VRVE01000159.1:0-2731 GCF_008040035.1 Methylobacterium sp. WL9 | reverse complement strand
GCACCTCAGGATGAGGTGGGTGGGGGGACGTCACGCTCGCCGAGCTCTCAGGCCCGCCGAGCTGCCGCGCCAGCGCCTCCGCATCCCAGCCGAGGCCGCAGAGCCGCGGGCTCGCCCCGGCGAAGCTCGCGGCAGCCAGCACGGCGTCGGCGGAAGACAGGATCGCCACGATGCCGATCCCGCCATCGGGCAGGCCGTGCTCGGCCTCGTGGACGGCGAGGCGGCTCCCGAGATGGGCGATTTCGCGCCCGTGGCGCACCGGCAGCACGATCGCGTCCGGCCTGAAGCGGACCGTTCCGGCGAGACAGGTATCGAGATCGGGCGCGTCGATCCCCTCGACGCGGAGCAGAATCCGGGGGGTGCCCCCACCCGTCATTGCGAGCGAAGCGACGAAATCCGGGGCCACATCCGCAACGTCGGCGTGTTTGCCCTGGATTGCTTCGCCTGCGGCTCGCAATGACGCGGAAACGGTGCGCCCGTCGAGCACGACCGCCTCGGCGGCCCCATCGTCCAGTCCGGCGCCCGGCGCGATCAGGTAGGCCCGCACGCTGCCTCCCCCCAAAAACTGTCTTCCAAACGGGACGCCGTTCGGCCGGCAACCTTCAAGCTTCCTTTACCATGAAGGCACGAAAGTCCGTTGTGCGGCGCCGCGTTAGGCCGCCCAAGCCGGTCACCCATGTTCCTGTTCACCAACGCCCCCGTCGGCACCCGCGAGACCGGCTCGAATACCGGCGGCGGACGCACGGTCACCGGGACGGCGAGCACGGCGAACGGAACGGTGGTCGATGCGATCCGCAGCGGCGCCGAATCCACCGGCGTCGGATTCGACTACCTGCTGGCCACCGCCAAGCGCGAATCGGGGCTCGACCCGAGCGCCAAGGCCGCGACCTCCTCGGCGAGCGGGTTGTTTCAATTCATCGAGCAGACCTGGCTCGGCACCATGAAGACGACCGGGGCGAAGCTCGGCCTGTCCTCCTATGCCGACGCCATCACCGCGCGCTCCGACGGCACCTACTCCGTCTCCGACGCGGCGACGAAACAGGCGATCCTTGACCTGCGCCGCGATCCGCGCGTCGCCTCGGCGATGGCCGGCGCGCTGACCCAGCGTAACCGCGAGGCGCTCGGCGCGTCGCTCGGGCGGGAGCCGACCAGCGGCGACCTCTACGCCGCCCACGTGCTCGGTGCGAAGGGCGCCACCACCCTGATCGGCTCGGTGCAGGCGAGCCCGGCGCGCGCCGCCGCCAGCGACCTGCCGGAGGCGGCGGCCTCGAACCGCAACCTGTTCTACGACAAGGCGGGGCGGGCGCGCGGCTCGGCCGAGCTCTACGCGATGCTCTCCACCAGCACCGCCGGCGGCCAGACGGCGATGGCCGGAACCGCGAACGTCCCCGAGACCGCCACCACCTACGCCTCCCTCGACGACGGCCTGCGCAACCTGTTCCAGACCGACAAGCGCCAGGGCGCGGTCTCGGCGGGCGTGGCGCGGCTCTGGCAGAATCGCGGATCGAGCGCCGAGGCGCGCAGCGCACCGAGCTATTTCCCGCGCTCCGATGCGGCCCAGGATTCCGCCGCGGCCGATCCCGAGACCACGGGTTCGATCGGCGCGATCGGCTCCGCCAGCGCCGCCGCCACCGGGACGGCCGCGCCGATCCTGATTCCGCTGCCGCCGCGCCGACCGGCCTCGTTCCAGTTGCCGAAGGTCGTCACGGCGCAGGCCTCCGTGGCGGCGGCCGTACCGGCTGCGACCGCCGCGCCGGGCGAGACCGATCTCAAGACGGAAGCCGTGCCCAAGGCGCGCTCCGGCATCCTCGACCTGTTCTCCTCCCTCGGATTCCGGAACGGCCCATGACGCTTCGCCAGTTCCTCCTCGCGACCCAGACGGCTCCCGCCGAGCGCCGCGCCGAAGCCGCCGCCGCGCTGGCGCGGGCCTATTGCCACGGCAGCCTCGCCCCCGAGGCGGCCTGGGAGGCCAAGACCGCGCTGCTCGGCCTCCTCGACGACGGCTCGACCCTGGTGCGCCGGGCGCTCGCCGAGGCCTGCGCCTCCTCCGATACGGCGCCGCGCCCGCTCATCGTGGCCCTCGCCTCCGATCAGCCCGAGATCGCCTGCCTCGTGCTCGCCCGCTCGCCGGTGCTGATGGATGCCGACCTCGTCGACTGCGCCGCGATCGGCTGCGAGACCACGCGTGCGGCGGTCGCCGGCCGTGCCGATGTCTCGAAGCCCGTGGCGGCGGCGCTCGCCGAGGTTGCCGGCGCGCCGTCCCTCACCGTGCTCGCGCGCAACCGCCATGCCGAGATCGGCACCGCCGCGCTGCTGCGCATGGTCGAGCGCCATGGGCACGACGCCCTGCTGCGCGAGGCGCTGCTCGCCCGGCCCGGCCTCGGCATCGAGGTGCGCCACGCCATCGCCGCGCGGGTCGCCGAAGCGCTCTCCTCCTTCGGGCTCGCCAGCGGCTGGCTCAACCGCGAGCGCGGCGAGCGGGTCAACCGCGAGGCGCGCGACTGCGCCGCCCTCTCGCTCGGCGACGAGGCCGGCGAGAGCGGGCTGGCGCGGCTGGTCGCGCATCTCAGGGGACAGGGCCAGCTCAATGCCGGGCTGATCCTGCGGGCCATCCTGTCGCTGCGGATGCCGTTCGCGGAAGCCGCGCTCGCCGACCTGTCGGGCCTGAGCCGGGCGCGGGTCGCCGGGCTGATGTTCGAGCCGCGCGGCGCGGGCTTCGCCGCCCTCCACC
>NZ_VRVE01000158.1:0-2752 GCF_008040035.1 Methylobacterium sp. WL9 | reverse complement strand
CCACCAGGGGGGCGGCGCCGTCGGCCGCCTCTGCCCAGCCCGCAGCGTAAGGCGGCGGCGCTTCGGGCTCGTCTCCCAAGACCCCGCGCCAGACCCCGCGCAGCAGCCCGAGACAATCGCAGCCGACGCCCTTCAGCGAGGCTTGGTGGCGATAGGGCGTGCCGATCCAGGTGCGGGCCTCGGCGACGAGGTTTTTCGCGATGTCCGGCGGGGCGGGGGAAGGCATTCTGACACCTCGTGGGAACGGCGCGAAACCTCTCTTCCGCTGAGCGGAGAAGGTTTTCGCGCCTCACCGGAACAGGCTGCCGCCGTCGAGCACGGCGCTCGATCCGGGGGCGGGGCGCACGACGAAATCGTTGCCCGGCATGTGCGGAAAGCCTTGGAAATTCAGGCCGTTCGCGAATTTCTCGCGGCAGGTCGCGAAGCGTTTGTCGCAGCCGGCCGTAAGGACGAAGCCGTCGCCCGGCGCGACCGCGCGGGCCGGCGGCTGCCAGAGGTCGAGGGTCACGGCCGTGTCCGTCCGGAGGTGGGCGCGGATGTCGGCGTCGAGGCCGGCATTCGCCCCGCCCGTCCAGCGCAGGCGGCCGCCGGCAAACCAGCCGCTCGCGAATGTGCCGGCGAGCGCGACGACGAGGCGGGCCGGTGCGGACATGGCGAGCACCGTCCCGCTGCTGCGCCAGCGCCCCTCCGCGAGGTCGATGCCGCATCGGGGCTCGCCGAGTTCGGCGTCGCAGGTGGCGCGGTAGAGGCGGCCTCGCTCGACGTCGAGGCGGTGCATCAGCCCGCGCAACTCCGCCACGAAGGCGGTGCCGGCCCGGCGGATCTCGCCGATGGTGGCGACGTCCATGAGCAGCCGCGCCTCGGGCGCGCTCCAGTCCACCAGCCAGGTCTCCACCGTGGCTCCGTCGAACAGGCCCGCGGAGACATCCTCCGGCGCGATCCCCGCCGAGCTCAGGGCGCCGGCCACGTCGCCGCCGCCGACCGCAAAGCCCAGTTCGGCGCTCGCCTCGGCCGCCTCCAGGCCGGTGCGGGCGGTGTAGACGAGGCCGTCGCGGGTGAGGTCGCGGTCGTGGTCGGTGAAGCCCAGCGCCAGGCCGTCGCGGCGGGTCAGCGACCAGCAATGGCACAACGTCGTCGCCCCGCCGGAGAGGCGCGCGGCGAGGGCGGCGGGGATCTCGCGCATGGCGTGCTCCAAGGCGTTACGGCACGATCTCGATCAGCGGCACCTTCGGGATCTCTCCCGCCGTGAAGGCAGCGAGATCGACGACGAGGTCGTCGGTGTCGAAGCGGACGGGAACGTCGAAGGCGTAGCCGGCCGTGACCGTCGCGCCCGCCGCTGGCACCGCGTCGGGCACGAAGGTGACGAGTCCGGTCGTCGCATCGCACGCGAATTTCTGGGGCGGCAGCTCGATGCCGTTCACGGCGATCCGCACGCTGCCGGCCACCGGCTTCCGGATAATGCGGCGATAGGGCGCCGGGCCGCTTCCGTAGGTCTTGGCCAGGGCGAAGACGGCGTCGGTGCCCGTGCCCAGGCCGAGCGGCTGATCGGTCGGCGTAGGCACGGCGCTCGGCGGGCCGGAACGGTGATCGACGCGGTCGCGATAGCGGAAACCGTAGAGACGTCCGCGCCGCTCCTCGAAGAAGCCGAGCACCGCATGCAGTGCGTCGAGCGTACGTATGCCGAAGCCGGCATCGTAACGCCTGCGCGAATCCGCCCAGCGGCTGTTGCGGTGCTCGCGCCCCGAGGCGAGCGTGACGATCTCCGTCAGCCGGCTCGGCCCGCCGCTGCCGCGCAGCGCCACGTCGAGGGGAAAGCGCACCTCGTGGAAATCGCTCGGCATGAGTGTCGTCTCCACGAAAACGGCGATTGCCGGCCCATCCCCTCATCGTGAGGTGTCCGCGCAGCGGGCCTCGAAGGAGGGTTCCAGAGGATCACGCGGCAGGTTGGAGCCCTCCTTCGAGGCCTCCGCTCCGCTGCGGCACTTCGGGATGAGGGATGTGGATGGGATGATCGGCTTGATCCTCACAAAGCCCGCCGCCCCCGCGCCACGGCTCGCGCCAGGCTCGCCGCGACCTGCGCCTCGGATCTCCGAAAGCTCTCGGCGTCCGGGGTGGCGATGGTGATGCTGACGCTCACCGGGCGCTCACCGGCGGAGGCGACGCCGAGGCGGCCGTCGCTGCCGCGCTCGAGCGGGAGGATCGCCTCGGGGCCGGCCTCGCCCATCAGGCCGGTGCCGCCCTGCATCGGGAAGTAGGTCGGCGCGGCGACGATGCCGCCCCTGGCGAAGGGGCGGACCCGGCCGGCGGCGATGACGCCGCCGCGGGCGAAGGCACTCGTCTCGGAATCCGAGCCTTCGATCAGGCCCTTCACCAGGCTGGCGATGCCCTTGCGCACCGGGCTCAGCGCCGCCTTGAGGGCGAGCCCCGACAGCTTGGCGGCCAGCGTGCCGAGCACCCCGTCGAGCTGGCGCCCGGCATTGAGGTTGATGTTCAGCGCGCTCGACAGGCTCTGCCCGAACTTCTTCGCGAGCCCGTCGAGGGTTTCTAGCTGTTTCACGCGGTCGGCATTGGTGCGGTCGACGTCGTTCGCGGCCATGGCGCCCTCACACGAGCTCGATGCGGAAAAGGGGAATCCGGCTCTCCGAAAACGTCATTCGCCGGCGATGGCGTGATCCGGGTAGGCGGCGATGAGCCGATCGAGGTCGGCGCGGCCGGCGGCGGAGGGCGCCCTCAGCCCGGCGGCGGCCGCGAG
>NZ_VRVE01000157.1:0-2790 GCF_008040035.1 Methylobacterium sp. WL9 | reverse complement strand
GGCGGCGTGCCGAACAGATGGCTCACGAACCGTCCCGCCAACCCCTCGCTGACCAGCGCCTCGCCAAGGGTCCAGCCGTAGCCGGTCCCGGCCGCGATCGCCTGCCTGCCTTCCTCGTGGACCTTACCAGAGAGGGCCTCGATCTGCTCGGAGCAGGGGGAAGCCAGGACCGGGCCGGCCGTCAGGGCCGTGAGCAGGGCGGCGGCGAGGTACGCGTGACGCGTCATCGGTTTTTTCCTGGTGAGATCGGGACAGTGGTGAGCGCGCCTCTTCCCGCACGCGGGGAGAGGGCGTCATGCCCCCTTGTCGGGTCATGATTCGAGGCGGCAGCCGAAAGTGAGGGGTTACCCCCGGAGGAGCCACTTTCGGCGGCTCCCCCTCACCTATGCTTCGGCTTCGCCTCCGCTCGCCACGGACCCTGCAAGGGGTCCGTGGCCCTCTCCCCGCGCGCGGGGAGAGTGGGCGTGGTGAACTCCGAAAAGACTCAGCTGCTCAGCTGGTCCTTGATCGGCAACTGCCGGATGCGGCGGCCGGTTGCGGCGAAGACCGCGTTGGCGATGGCCGGGGCCACCGGCGGCACGCCGGGTTCGCCGACGCCGCCGAGCGGGCTGTCGAAGCCGGTGGAGTTGACGAGATGGACGCGGATCACCTTCGGCGCGGCGTCCATGCGGACCACTTCGTAGCCGTCAAAATTGTTCTGCTCGGCGCGGCCGTTCTTGAAGGTGATCTGCGAGGACAGGGCGAGGCCCATCCCCATGACGACGGCGCCTTCCATCTGCGAGCGGATGCGCTCGGGGTTCACCTGCGCTCCGCAATCGACGGCGATGTCGATGGCGTGCACCTTGACCTCGCCCTTGTCGTCGACCTCCACCTCGGCCGCGACCGCCGTGTAGGTGACGAAGCTGTAATGCCCGGCGACGCCGAGGCCCCGGCCCTTTTCGAGCTTGCGGCCCCAGCCGGCACCCTTGGCAACGGCCTGGATCACGCCCTTGAGGCGCCCGGTATCGACGGGATAGCGGCTCGGATCCTCACCGTAGTTCCAGACGTCGCCGAGCGTGGTCGGATCGATCTTGCGGTCGGGTCCGATCAGGGCGAGCAGGTATTCCAGCGGGTCGCGCCCGGCGGCATGCGCGAGTTCAGCCACGAAGGACTGGATCGCGAAGGCGTGCGGGATGTTCGAGACCGAGCGGAACCAGCCGATGCGGACGTGGGCCGCGGCTTCCGGGTTCTCCAGCCGGACGTTCGGCAGGGCGAACGGCAGGTTGGTGAGCCCCATGCCGAGCTCGAACGGCAGCTCGTGCTTCGGATCGGGCGCGAAGATCGAGCCGATCGTCGGCGCGGTCGAGCGGTGCAGCCAGGCCACCGGCATGCCCTTGTCGTCGAGGCCGGCCTCCAGGCGCTCCACCGAGATGGTGTGATAGTAGCCGTGGTGCAGGTCGTCCTCGCGGGTCCAGACGAGCTTGACCGGCGCGCCGTCCACGGCCTGCGAGCAGAGCGCCGCCTCGACGATGAAGTCGGGCTTCGACTTGCGGCCGAAGCCGCCGCCGAGCAGCGTGACGTTCACCTTCACCTTGTCGTCGGCGAAGTTCAGCCGCTTCATCAGCCGATCGTTGGCCGCCTGCGGACCCTGGATGCAGGCCCAGACCTCGCAGAACCCGTCCTTGACGCGGGCGACGGCGGCCGGCGGCTCCATCGGCGCCTGGGCGAGGTGGGGCACGAAGTACTCGGCCTCGATCTTGGTCTTGGCCGTCTTCATCGCGCCGTCGACGTCGCCCTGGTTGCGCACGACCTTGCCGGGGGCGCGGGCCGAGGCTTCCAGCTCCTTGCGGAAGGCCGTGGTGTCGTAATTGGCGTTCGGACCGTCGTCCCAGACGATCTTGAGCGCCTCGCGGCCCTTCATCGCCGCCCAGGTGTTTTTCGCGACGACCGCGATGCCGCCCAAGGGCATGAACTCCGAGGGGATGTCTCCCCCCTCGATCTTCACGGTCTTGACGACGCCCGGGATCTTCAGCGTAGCGCTGTCATCGAAGCTTTTCACTTTGCCGCCGTAGACTGCGGGGCGGGCGACAACTCCGAAAAGCATGCCGTCGAGTTGGGTGTCGAGGCCGTAGATCGCCTTGCCGGTGGTGATGTCGTGGTTGTCGATCAGGCCGATCTTGCCCTTGCCGATATAGCGGAAGGCCTTCGGGTCCTTGAGCACGACGCTCTCGCGGGCCGGCACCGGCAGCTCGGCGGCGGCGGCGGCAAACTCTCCGTAGCCGGCTGTCTTTCCCGACTTCTTGTGGCTGATGACGTGGTTCTCGGCCACGACTTCACCGACCGGCACGCCCCACTGCTTGGCGGCGGCCTGGACGAGCATCAGCTTCGCAGCGGCGCCCGCATGGCGAAAATGCTGGAAGAAGTGGCGCAGGCTGCGCGAGCCGTCGGTGTCCTGGTTGCCGAAGCGGCTCTCGTCGCCCCAGGCCTGGATCACCTTGACCTTCGACCAGTCGGCCTCGAGCTCGTCGGCGACGGTGAAGGCGATCGAGGTGCGCACCCCGGTACCCATCTCGGAGCGGTGGTTCGTCACCGTCACGGTGCCGTCGGCGGCGATGGCGACGAAGACCTTGGGGTCGTCGCGCCAGCCATGCGGCATGCCGTCGGCGCCGTATTTCTTTTCCTGTTGCTCCTTCGTCTGGCCTTCGTCGGCCATGGCCCGATCGCTGAGCGAGAGAGCCAGAACGAAGGCGCCGAGTCCGCCGAGGGTCGCGCGGCGGCTGACGTTGTCGAGGAGGGCAGGGGCCTTGGGGG
>NZ_VRVE01000156.1:0-2910 GCF_008040035.1 Methylobacterium sp. WL9 | reverse complement strand
GGCGCGCCGCTGCCAGTCTCGCGCGCGGCCGGCATGGCGAGCGTCGTCTCGGTCACCGAAGACCCGCGCCGCGGCGGGTAGATCTGGACGCGGCTCTACGCCCGGCCCCGCGGCTTTCCGCAGATGATCCACTCGGCCAAGCGCTTCGCCGGTCCGACTGGCCTCGAAGAGCATGTCGGCGCGGGGCTCGGCATGTCGCTGACGGTCGCGGTAGAAGACGGCGCCCTGGTGTTTCGCAGCCGCCGCTATTTCTGGGATGGTCTGGGTGTGCGGCTCCACCTGCCGCGCTGGCTGTCGCCGGGCGCGTTGTGCGTCAGCCATGCCGAGACGGAGGGGGGCACGTTCCGCTTCGTCCTCGACCTGCGCCACCCGCTGCTCGGCCTGCTGATCCGTCAGGAGGCGGAGTTCCGGGACAGCGTGGCTTCGGGTGGGGCCGGATGCTGAACGACCTTCGTCGTACTTCCGGGGCCGCGAAGCGGAACCCCGGCGCGATGGCCGGCGGTCGCATCGCGCATGGATTCCGGGTTCTCGCCTCTGGCGACCCCGGACTGACGGTGAGGTGAACGTATGCAGCCGCCGATCCCTGCGCCGCGCGAACCTGCGAAAAATCAGCCGCCGAGATGCGCCGAGGGACGGTCCTCGCCCCAGATCTTCTCGAGGTTGTAGAAGCCGCGCACTTCCGGCCGGAAGATGTGGACCAGGAGGTCGCCGGCATCGATCAGCACCCAGTCGCAGGCGGGCATGCCCTCGACGCGGGCGGTGCCGTAGCCCTTGGCCTTGAGATCCTGGAGGATCTTGTCGGCGATGGCGCCGACATGGCGCTGGGAGCGGCCCGAGGCGATGATCATCGTGTCGGCGAGCGAGGTCTTGCCCGCGAGATCGATGGCGATGGTCTCTTCGGCCTGCATGTCGTCGAGGCACCCGAGCGCGAGGGCCTTCAGAGCGTCGGAGCCGTCGGCTCCCTGGGTGTCGTGATCGCTCAGCGGATCGGTTCCTGATTCTGGCGCGGCCTCGTCCGAGGCGGCTCTCGTCTTACACGAAAACGTGAGGGTTCGTCCGCCGATGTCAATGGTGCGGACTGATGGACCCCTCTCATACACGCTTCCGCAGCGCCGTCGATGACAGGGACGAGCGTGGGCCATGCAGGAAGACCCAGGCCGGCGGCGCATGCTCCGCCAGCAGCGGCGCATCGGTCTCGTCGATGCGCCAGCGCGCCAGCGCCCGCGCGCCCGGGGCGTTGGGTGCCGCGAGGGTGTGGCCGGGGCGGTCGATCACCGCGATCGGCATCAGCGACGCGATCTCGCGGAACCGCTCCCAGCGATGGAAGCTCGTCAGCGAGTCGGCGCCCATGATCCAGACGAAGCGCAGGGCCGGACGGCGCAGGCGCAGCCAGCGCAGGGTCTCGACGGTGTAGCGCGCGCCGATCGCCGCCTCGAAGCCCGTCACCGCGATGCGCGGATTATCGGCCACGGTTCCGGCGATTGCGAGCCGCTCAGACAACGGCGCGAGTTCACGACGATCCTTCAGCGGATTGCCGGGCGTCGCCAGCCACCAGACCCGGTCGAGCCGCAGCCGTTTCAGGGCCATGCGGCTGACATGCAGGTGGCCGGCATGGGCCGGGTTGAACGAGCCTCCGTACAGGCCGATCCGCATGCCGGGGGCGGCCGGCGGCAGCTTTGGCGGGTCCATCCTCGGCCGGTCCGGCGCGGCTCAGACCGGGCGCGTCTGTCCGCTGCCGTGGACGCGGTACTTGAACGTCGTCAGCTGCTCGACGCCGACCGGGCCGCGCGCATGCATCCGCCCGGTGGCGATGCCGATCTCGGCGCCGAAGCCGAACTCGCCGCCGTCAGCGAACTGCGTCGAGGCGTTGTGCGTGACGATGGCGGAATCGACCTCGGCGAGGAAGCGGGCCGCCGCCTCCTTGTCCTCGGTGACGATCGCGTCGGTGTGGTGCGAGCCGTGGTTCTCGATGTGCTCGATCGCGGCGTCGAGCCCGTCGATCACCCGCGCCGAAATGATCGCATCGAGATATTCGGTGCGCCAGTCGGCCTCGTCCGCGGCGGTCACGCGGGGGTCGGCCGCCATCGTCGCCGCATCGCCGCGCACCGCGCAGCCGGCATCGAGCAGCGCCGCGATCAGGGGCGCCAGGTGCGTTTCGGCGACCGCACGATCGACCAGCAGCGTCTCGGCCGCGCCGCAGACGCCGGTGCGGCGCATCTTGCTGTTGAGGAGGAGATTGCGGGCCATGTCGAGATCGGCGCTCGCTCCGACATAGACGTGGTTGATGCCGTCGAGATGGGCGAAGACCGGGAGGCGCGCCTCGGCCTGGACCCGCTCGACGAGGCTGCGCCCGCCGCGGGGCACGATCACGTCGAGGCAGCCGTCGAGACCGGTGAGCATCAGGCCGACTGCGGCGCGGTCGCGGGTCGGCACAAGCTGGATCGCATCGGGCGGCAGGCCGGTTTGCGCCAAGCCCTCGCTCATGGCGCGGGCGATGACGGTGGCGGTGCGGTGCGAATCCGAGCCTGCCCGCAGGATCGCGGCGTTGCCGGCCTTGAGGCAGAGTGCGCCGGCGTCGGCCGTGACGTTCGGGCGGCTCTCGAAGATCACGCCGACGACGCCGAGCGGCACCGAGATGCGCTCGATCAGGAGGCCGTTCGGCCGCTCGAAGGCCGCGAGTTGGCGCCCGACCGGATCGGCCAGCGCGCCGACCTGCGCCACCGCCTCGGCGATGCCGGCGACGCGCCGCTCGTCGAGGGTGAGCCGGTCGATCAGCGCCTTGCTCTGCCCGGCGGCCTTGGCGGCGCCGACGTCCCGCGCGTTCTCGCGCAGAATCTCGGCGGCGTTGGCGCGGATGCGCTCCGAGATGGCGCGCAGCGCGATGTCCTTGGTGTGCGCCGAGGCGAGCGC
>NZ_VRVE01000155.1:0-2959 GCF_008040035.1 Methylobacterium sp. WL9 | reverse complement strand
AGGGTGATGCCGGCATCGCCGGACAGCGGGGCCGGGGCGAGGGGCGCGGCCTGCGCCGCACCGCCGGCCAGCAGCATCACGGACGCGGCGGCGATCATGCCGGTGATCTTCATGTGTCGTCTCCCTTGTCGACAGGCCGGCCGGATCGGATCCGGCTCCCGAACCTGCGTGTCGGATCTCTGCCTCGATACCTGGCAGTCCGGACGAACCCGGAGGGTGGCCGATCCGTTCCGGCGGCCTGAATCAGGCGAGACATGCGGGCGAAGATTGCGTGATGCGATCCATGCGATTGCATACGCACGCAAAAAAAACTTCGCGCCGGCCGGCGCCCCCGTTCGCATCGCAGCATGTCTTATTGTGCAGCGCACTCAAGGGCTTGCAGGAGAAGGCTCAATTGGAATGAATCGTCATTGAAATTTCACATGATTGAATACATTTTCGAGGGGTTGAAAATAGATCCATCCGTCCGACCTGATGTCGCATCAACGAGCCGAACCGACGGACTGTTGGAGAGCGTATCCGACGAACTTCTTTAGGTTGGATTTCTCACAGATTGGCGCCGACTTGTTGAGATAATTTTCCGAACGCAGGAAGGATGACAATCATGGCCTCCACGCAGACCGAAAATCAGACGAAGAACACTGCCGATCGCGCCGCCGCCCAGACACAGGACGCCGTCCGCACCGCGCAGGACAACGTCCAGAACGTCTCGCGGCAGGTCTTCGAGGCGACCGAGCGCCTGACCCGTGGCTTCAACCTCTCGAAGGAGGACGCCGAGCGCTTCGCCAGCCAGTCCCGCCAGAACCTCGACGCCGTCACCCGCTGCGGCACGGTGCTGAGCCAGGGCTTCCAAGAGGCCTCGCGCCACTGGATCGAGTTCAGCCAGAAGCAGTTCCAGCGCAACCTCGCCGCCGTGAACCGTCTGGCCCAGGCCAAGACGCTGCAGGAATTCGCCGCGATCCAGAGCGACGTCGTCCGCGAGGGTCTCGAGAGCTTCGTGACGGACAGCAAGGGCATCGCCGAGACCTCGCTGAAGCACGCCGAGGAGGCCGGCAAGATCTTCTCCGGCGCCGCCAAGCAGACCGCGCAGACGGCTCAGACCGCCTCGCGTCCGAACTGATCCTTTTCGTCCAAACATCGAGACGATAAGGGCGGCCCTCGGGCCGCCCTTTTTCGTGGGCGGGACCGGCGGCAGCTCACCAGGTCCTGATGTCGAGCCCGGGCTCGGAGCCGTCCCCCTCGTCCATGCCCTTGCCGACGCGCTTCGCCCACAGCACCGCGGCCGCGCCGGTGGCGAGGGCCGTCGCGACGCTCAGTGAGAAGAAGCCGAGAAACAGGCTCAAGGCGACGACGCTCCGTCCAGGCCGATGGGATGACAGACAGGCTGGCGAAAAAGGCTTAGCAGGGCCTTACCGAGGCGCCGGACGCAGGAGCCCGCGCCGGCAGCGCGAGGCGGACGACCATGGCCCTGAAGACGACGTTCGTGGTGCAGACCTTCGTGGTGAAGCGCAAACGCCTGTTGCCCGGAGACCGCGAGGTCGCCCCCACCGAGAGCGGCGCCCTCAAGAAGGCCGAGGCGATGTCCGCCCGCATGCCCGGCACCGCCGCGCTCAAGGTCGTCGCCGACGACGAGACCGGCGAACTCGAGAGCGCGACCATCCTCGCCCAGTTCGGCGAGGTCCCGGACGATTTCGCGGAGAGCCTGACGGGCGGCTGAGCGTCCGCCGGCCGCAGACTCGCTGGAAAAGCGAACACACAGGGAACGAAAGGCTTGACCGCACCGACGGCCCACGGTCATGTTCTCTTAATGTTCCAGGCGCGATCGAAGCGATTCGACAGCGCCGCTGTCAGCGAGGGCCGCATGACCGACCTCTGCATGGATGCCTGCGACGAAGCCGTCCTGTTCGCCAACGCCGATTGGCAGCTCTCCGCCGAGGGGCTCGAACACCGGGCGACGGGCTATTTCATCGAGCGCGCGGCCTTGTCCGCCCGGCGCGGCGACGGCCTCTGGGCCTGGCCGCTGCAGCTCGCCGAGAAGAGCTGGTGCACGCCGCGCCTGTTCCGCGAAGCCTTCCTCGTCGCCCTCGACCGCTTCGGTCTTGCTGCCGACGCGGCGCTGGCCCGCTCCTTCGCCATCGGCTTCGGGATGCGGCCGGCCCAGGGCAGCCGCGACGGTTTCGTGGTGCTCGCCGACCTCATCCGCCCGAAATCCACGGCCCGGAAGCGGCCCGCCGAGGCGAAGGTCGCGCAGCGCCAGCCAGTCCGCGACCGCGTGGGCGAGCCGGTGGCGGTCTGTGCGAGCGCGTAGGGATCGACGGCCACTCCGCTTTCGACGTCGTAACGGGCTGCCGGTTTGACCTCCGACACACGCCGTGGTGGCGTGTCTCCGACACACGCGGAGGCATCATGACCGGCGAGAACGACGTGCGCGGCTCCACCCTCGGCGGGCTCGAAGGGCTCGATCCGGGGCCGTTCTCGCGGCGGGGCTTCGTGATGACGAGCCTGATCACCGGGCTGACGCTGGCGACCGCCCGGGTCGAGGCCCAGGCGATCACGACCGATGCCGAGGGCATCGAGGCCGGAGAGGTCAAGATTCCGGCGGCCGACGGACCGATGCCGGGTTACCGTGCGGTGCCGACGGGGGCAGGGCCGTTTCCGATCGTCCTCGTGGTCGAGGAGATCTTCGGGGTCCACGACTACATCAAGGACATCTGCCGGCGGCTGGCCAAGGCCGGCTACTGCGCCGTGGCGCCCGAACTCTACGCACGGCAGGGCGACCTCTCGACCATGACCGACGTGAAGACGATCATCGCCGAGGTGATCTCGAAGACGCCGGACGCGCAGTGGATCGCCGATCTCGACGCCACCGCCGCCTGGGCGGCATCGGCCGCCAAGGGCGATCCGGGCCGGCTCGGCGTCATGGGCTGGTGCCGGGGCGGGCGGGCGGCCTGGCTCTACG
>NZ_VRVE01000154.1:0-3386 GCF_008040035.1 Methylobacterium sp. WL9 | reverse complement strand
GGTCGCGCGGCCCGGCTCGTCCGAGCCCCGTTCGCGACAGAGCCCTGGCGAGGTCCGGCGCGCCGGCCAGCGCATCGCGGAGCGCCCGGCGTAGAGCGGCCTCGTCGGCAAGATAGGCAACGGCTGCCTGGCGCTGGCTGATCGTCTCCAGGTTCGTCAGCGGGCCGGCCAGATGCTCGGCCAGCAGCCTTGCGCCGCCGGCCGAGACGGTGCGGTCGATGGTGTCGAGGAGGCTACCCTTGCGCTCGCCCGAGAGCGTCCGTGTCAGTTCCAGATTGGCGCGCGTCGCCGCGTCGATCGAGAGGGTCGCGCCGCTGGCCTCGCGGGTCGGTGCGGAGAGTGGGACGCGGGCGCCGATCTGCGTGCGCTCGATGTAGAGAAGCGCCGCACCGGCCGCCGCGATCTCGGCACGGCTGAAGGCGCCGAAGCCGTCCAGCGTCGCGACGCCGAATTGTTCGCGGATGCGCCGTTCGGCCGAAGCGGGTTCGAGCTCGGCCTGTGCCAAAGGCACGACGGCGGCCGCGGTATCGCGCCACAGCCTCGCGAGGGCGGGATCCGAAAAAATCGCTTCGGAGAGGACGATCTCGCGGGGCTCGTGCCGGGCGATGGCGGCTGCGAGCTCGCCGTCGGCGACCTCGCTCAGTGAGAAGCGGCCGGTGGAAATGTCGATGGCGGCGAGCCCATAGGCCTGAGCCTGCTCCGAGATCTTCCGGCGCCCGACCGCCAGCAGCAGGTTGGCACGCGCGGGATCGAGCAGCCGGTCCTCGGTGATCGTACCGGGGGTGACGAGGCGCTGGACCTCGCGCCTGACCACGGATTTCGGCCCACGCTTCTTGGCTTCCGCCGGATCCTCGACTTGCTGGCAGACGGCGACGCGGTGTCCGAGGGCGATCAGGCGGCTGAGATAATCGTCGGCCCGCTCCACCGGCACGCCGCACATCGGGATCTCGTTGCCGCCGTGCTTGCCGCGCTTGGTCAGCACGATCCCGAGGGCCCGCGAGGCGATCTCGGCATCCTCGAAGAACAGCTCGAAGAAGTCGCCCATCCGGTAGAACAGGAGGCAGTCGGGGTTGGCCGCCTTGATCTCGATGTACTGCGCCATCATCGGCGTCGCGCCGGCGAGCGCGAGAGGCTCCTTCGCGCTCACGGCATCCGCACCCTTCGCGTGCTGGTCGAGGGGAATGGATCGTAGGGCAGGACGGCTCATGCGCGATGCTTAGCAGAAGCGGTCCGCTGAATCAGGCGGGCGCCGCGTCTCGCCTGGGGAAACGGCTTGGCGGCCCTCTCGAGGAGCCGGCCGACGTGCTGGTGATGCCGATATTCAATCCGCTTCGATCTCTTCGGAGGTGCTGCAGGAGCTTGGACGCGGCATTGTGCGGAGGCCGATCCCAGTCGGCTTCGACAGGGCCGTGCAGATCGTGCCGCTCGGCGCGACCGACGCGGATTTCGTTAACATGGCCGCAAGAGCGTCCTTCGATATCGGCGGTCGAGACGGACACAAAAAATCCTCCCGGCGCGACACCGGGAGGATTTTTTATTTGTAACCAGAAGCTTGGATCGAAATTCGTGCCTCAGTAGCGCGGACCGTTGGTCGTGTTGCCGAGCTGCTGCTGGTAGCCGGGGCGCTCGGGATTGCGAGCATTCGGATTGCCGTGGTGGTGCGTGTTGTGGCGACGCATCATCCGCTCGTGCTTCGTGGTGCCGTGATGGCCCATGTGGGAGTGATGGTGGTGGCCGCGGTGACGCACCGTCTCGATCGTGTCTCCTGCCACCAGGGCGGCATGCGGCATGGCCGGTGCAGCGGATGCCGACACCGCTCCAAACCCGATGGCGCCGAGCAGCGCACCGGCTGCGAGTGTCGTTGCGAACCGCATGTCTGAAACCTTCCGTCGTCTGCGCCCGATGCGCGAACAGTGAAGTCGGGTTTGCGCGATCCGTTCCGTCGTACGGTGATGTTTACGGACAGGGAAATCACTGAGATGACGAAGAAATCCGGCGGCGTCCCGACGGAGCCGGCACAGGAGTGCCGACCTTTGGAGATCGCGCGGCTCGCTTGATTTCGCATCGACGCCGAGCCATGCCCGCGCCGTGTCATCCGCCATCGGCCGCGTGCCGCTCCCGATCGATGCCGCGCTGCCGCGACTGCGCGAGGCGCTGCAACGGCACAACGCCGCCGTCCTGGTCGCGCCGCCCGGTGCCGGCAAGACGACCCGCGTTCCGCTCGACCTCCTCGACGCGCCCTGGCTCGCCGGCAACAGGATCATCCTGCTCGAACCGCGTCGTCTGGCGGCACGCGGCGCTGCCGAGCGGATGGCCAGGACGCTCGGCCAAGACGTTGGCGAGACTGTCGGAATTCGTGTCCGGCTCGGCTCGAAGGTCTCGTCCCGGACCCGGATCGAGGTCGTCACCGAGGGCGTGTTCTCGCGGATGATCCTCGACGACCCGGAGCTGTCGGGTGTCGGCGCGGTGCTGTTCGACGAGTTCCACGAGCGCTCCCTCGACGCCGATCTCGGCCTCGCCTTCGCGCTGGATGCGCAGGCCGGATTGCGGGAGGACCTGCGTATCCTGGTGATGTCGGCGACGCTCGACGGGGCGCGGGTCGCGGTCCTGCTCGGCGATGCCCCGGTGGTCGAATCCGAAGGCCGCGCCTTTCCCGTCGAGACTCGCCACCTCGACCGCGAACCCACTGTACGGATTGAGGATTCCATGGCCGAGGCGATCCTGCGCGCCTTGCGCGCCGACCCTGGATCGGTGCTCGCCTTCCTGCCTGGACAGGCCGAGATCCGCCGTGTCGCCGAACGTCTCGAAGGCCGTGTTGGGCCGGAGACGGATGTGGCGCCGCTCTATGGGGCGCTGACGCAGGGGGAGCAGGACCGGGCCGTCTCGCCATCGCGGGACGGGCGGCGGAAAGTGGTGCTGGCGACCGCGATCGCCGAGTCGTCCCTCACCATCGAAGGCGTTCGAATCGTTGTGGATTCCGGCCTGTCCCGCGTGCCCGTCTACGAGCCCGGCAACGGCCTGACGCGCCTCGTCACGGCCCGCGCCTCCCGCGCCTCGGTCGATCAGCGGCGCGGGCGCGCGGGACGGACCGAGCCGGGCGTGTGCTGGCGGCTCTGGACCGAGGCGGGCACCGGCGCGCTGGAGCCGTTCACGCGTCCCGAGATCCTCGCCGCCGACCTGTCGGGGCTCGTGCTCGACTGCGCTGCCTGGGGCGTCAAGGATCTGACATCGTTGCGGTTTCTCGACTCCCCGCCGGCCCCTGCCCTCTCTGAGGCGCGGGCGCTGCTGACCCGTCTCGGCGGGCTCGACGGGGACGGCCGGATCACCCCGACGGGGCAGGCGCTGCGGTCCTTGCCGCTGCCGCCGCGGCTGGCGCGGATGGTGGT
>NZ_VRVE01000153.1:0-3657 GCF_008040035.1 Methylobacterium sp. WL9 | reverse complement strand
GGGCTGCGATGCCGGGCATGACGAGCCACGCCAGCAGCGCCAGCACGGCGGCAGCCAGCGCGATGGCGCAGGCCGCGAATGCGAGCCGCCGCGCGAGCCGGTTCCGCGGTGCCGGCGACTCTCCCAGCGCGACGCCTACGGACATGCGACCAGCGCCCGGTTGGCGTATTGGACGCCGAAATTGGCGGCGGCGGTGAGCGCCTCGAACATCGCCTCGGTCATCGACTTGCCGGCCTCCGCCGTCTTGGCCTCGGTGGTCTTGGGCCGGCTGATGGTCACGGCACAGCCGGCCGGCGCGTCCTTCAGGCCGACGGCATCCGGTCCTTCGGCGAGCCCGAAGGAGACGAAATTGGTCGGGTCGGAGATTTCGAGTGCCACGACCCCGCGCCCTTGAGCCGGAGGCGCCTTGAGCGGCAGCAGGAAGCTCAAGCGGGCCTGGTTGCCGGCCATCTCCATGCGCGGCTCGCGCGGCGCGACGAAGGCCTGCTCCTTGCCCGCGACCTTGAGCTTTGTGAAATAGCCGAATTCCGCCACGCCCCTGGCGTTCTCGTCGGCAAGGCCCTGAAGCTCCTCCGGCGAGAGCCGGCCGTCGCCGTCGGTGTCGAGCCCCAGCGTCAGGGTGGCGGTGTAGGCGGCATCGAACGTCCAGTCGTGGCGCACCCCCACGACCCGGCCGCCGTCGTAGACGATCTCGGCCTTCGCGACGATCCAGACATGCGGATGCGCCAGCGCCGGGCCGGTGAGCGCGAGGCCGGCGGCGAGGACGGCGCAGCGCAGGAGCGAAGCGGTCGGCATGCGGGTCACGGTCGCTCGCGGCTCGTGGAAAGACACCATACGGAGTGAGCGCGAAGGTGCCGGGCCGGTTGGGCGAAAGCGAGGCGTTGGCGGAGCGGCGATCCTCGACAGCCCCCCGATGGCTCACTACACGGGCACGGCCTCGGCCGCTCCGAATGGGCGGCCCGCCGAGTCCGAAAAGCCCGCACCGCCCATGCCTGATCTCCTCCTCGAACTGCTCTCGGAAGAAATCCCGGCCCGCATGCAGCGGCGTGCGGCGGAGGATCTGAAGAAGCTCGTCACCGACGCGCTGGTGGAGCGCGGCTTCCTCTACGAGGGCGCCAAGGCCTTCGCGACGCCGCGCCGGCTGGCGCTGCACGTCGCGGGCCTGCCGCCGCGGGGCGAGGCGGTTCGCGAAGAACGGCGCGGGCCGAAGGTCGGCGCGCCGGAGGCCGCCGTGCAGGGATTTTTGCGGGGCGCGGGGCTCACGAGCCTCGATCAGGCGACCACGATCACCGATCCGAAAAAAGGCGAGTTCTACCTCGCGGTGATCGAGCGGGCCGGCCGCGAGACGCTGGACGTGCTGGTCGAGATCCTGCCGGCGATCATCAAAAGCTTTCCCTGGCCGAAATCCATGCGCTGGGGCGCGGCCTCGGCGAAGCCCGGCGCGTTGCGCTGGGTGCGCCCGCTGCAATCCATCGTCGCCACCTTCGGCCCCGAGACCGAGACGCCCGAGGTGGTGCCGTTCACGGTCGACGGGATCGTCGCCGGCACCACGACGCGCGGCCACCGCTTTTTGGCGCCGGGCCCGATCACGGTGCGCCGCTTCGACGACTACGTGCAGGCGCTCGAGCGCGCCAAAGTCGTGCTCGACGCGGACCGGCGCAAGGACATCATCCTGCACGACGCCCGCGACCTCGCCTTCGCCCGTGGGCTCGACCTCGTCGAGGACGAGGGGCTGCTCGAGGAGGTCGCCGGCCTCGTCGAATGGCCGGTGGTGCTGATGGGCTCGTTTAACGAGGCCTTTTTGGACATCCCGGCCGAGGCGATCCGCGCCACCATCCGCGCCAACCAGAAGTGCTTCGTGCTGCGGAAAAGCGGCTCGGAGACCCTCGCCCCGGCCTTCGTCCTGGTCTCGAACCTCGTCGCCTCGGACGGCGGCGCCGCGATCACCGCCGGCAACGAGCGCGTGGTCCGCGCCCGGCTTTCGGACGCGAAATTCTTCTGGGAGACGGACAAGGCCGCGGGCCTGGAGAGCCGGCTACCGAAGCTCGATGCCATCATTTTCCATGAGCAACTGGGGACGCAGGGGGAGCGCGTGGCCCGCATCGCGGCGCTCGCCCGCGAACTCGCGCCGCTCGTCGGCGCGGACCCGGACCTCACCGAGCGCGCCGCCCGGCTCGCCAAGGCCGACCTCGTCACCGAGATGGTCGGCGAGTTTCCCGAGTTGCAGGGCCTGATGGGCCGGAAGTACGCCACGCTCCAGGGCGAGCCCGAGAGCGTCGCCGCCGCCATCGAGGAACACTACAAGCCGGTCGGCCCCTCCGACCGCGTGCCGACCGAGCCGGTCTCGATCGCCGTGGCGTTGGCCGACAAGCTCGACACGCTGGTGGGATTCTGGGCCATCGACGAGAAGCCGACGGGGAGCAAGGACCCGTATGCGCTGCGGCGGGCGGCTTTGGGAGTCGTCCGTCTTTTAACCGAGAATGGTATCAGAGCCCGATTGCTTCATCTGTTTGCTCTGTCTTTTGCCAGAAGCTATGCTGGAATACAGCTAAATCAACTCTCTGAAGCTTCGGGTCGCGTGCAAGAACTTCAGAATTCGCAAATCGATCCTATCGAAATTCAACGGCTTCTCGATGTAATTCGCAAGGAAGTCACGCCAGAAGGTGCCAGACGCTTTGCTGATAGTACCGGCCAGTTGGCGTGGGAGATAGCTAATGCATTGCTCGCCTTCTTCGCCGACCGCCTCAAAGTCTACCTCCGCGACCAAGGCGCCCGCCATGACCTGATCGACGCCGTCTTCGCGCTGCCCGGACAGGATGACTTGCTGATGGTCGTCCGCGGGGTCGAGGCGCTGGGCCAGTTTCTCGGCACGGACGACGGCAAAAACCTGCTCGCGGGCGTCAAGCGCGCCTCGAACATCCTCCGCATCGAGGAGAAGAAGGACGGCCGCACCTACGAGGCCGAGCCGGATGCCGCGTTGATCGCCTCCGCCGGCCAGCCGGAGGAGCAGGCGCTGGCCGAGGCCCTGACGTCGGCCCGGGCCGACGCCTCGGCCGCGGTCGCGGCGGAGGATTTTTCGGGAGCGATGCGGGCGCTGTCGCGCCTGCGGGCACCGGTGGACGCCTTCTTCGAAAAGGTCACCGTCAACGCCGACGATCCGGCGGTTCGCGCCAACCGGCTGGCCCTGCTGAACGCCCTGCGCGCGGCCACGCGCGAGGTCGCGGATTTTTCGCGGATCGAAGGTTAGCCGGGTTTCGGTCGAGCGGAGGAAGGGGGCGTCCAAGCTTTCCCCGGACGCGGCAGCGCTGCTGGATCGGATGGGGCGCCCCCTGCCGGGGAAAACGATTCTCTCCCGTCATTGCGAGCGCAGCGAAGCAATCCAGGGCCAACTCACCGACGCTTGCGTGCGTGGCCCTGGATTGCTTCGCTGCGCTCGCAATGACGGGGAGGGTTGGTCCAGCCTCAGTGCTTGCTGTCTTTCGGCTCGCTCGCGGCGTGGTGCTTCAGCGGCTCGATCTTCTTCTTTGCCGTCGTCGCGGAGGTCTCGGTGACCTCCTTGGCCTGGGCCACGTGGCGGGCCGCGACGCGGGCCGAGGGTTTGGCGGGGACGGGCTTGGATGCGGATCCCGCCACCGGCGCCGGCTCGACGGCCGGTGC
>NZ_VRVE01000152.1:0-3679 GCF_008040035.1 Methylobacterium sp. WL9 | reverse complement strand
CGTGCCGGTTTCGGGGATCGTCGCACCGGTGAGACGCTCGATGAGGATATCCAGCGGGGGCACGGGCAGCACGCCCGGCGATCGGTTTCACGGCGAGCGCCGGGCTCGCGGCCTTCCTGCCGCTGCGCCCCGTCCATCTGCGGGCGCGGCGCGAGGCCGAAGGCGTGCGCTTCAGCTGGATCCGCCGGGCGCGCCGCGACGCCGACACCTGGGAGCCCGCCGAGATCCCCCTCGACGCGATGTCGGAGGCCTACATCCTCGACATTTTCCGGAGTGACGGCATCGTGGCTCGCTCCCTGGCCGCCGCGGAGCCGAACGCGCTCTACCCGATCACCGACGAAACGGCGGATTTCGGCGGCCCGCAGACCGCGATCGAGGCCGCGGTCGCGCAGGTCGGCACGATCGCCGGCCGTGGCCCCGCGACGCGGGCGCAGGTGCCGGTCCGCGAGGCCTGATCCAGGAAGCCCTGATCCACATCACGGAGAGCCCCATGGCGGACACCACCCGCAACCTCGGCCTGCCGCTCATCGCGGCGGCTCAGGCGCAGAAGCACGTCACGCACAACGAGGCGCTGACCGCCCTCGACGCGCTGGTGCAGCTCGCCTGCCTCGACAAGGATCTCGCCGCCCCGCCCGCCGGCCCGGCCGAGGGCGACCGCTACCTCGTCACCGCGGCGAGCCCGACCGGCGCCTGGGCCGGTCTGTCCGGACAGGTGGTGCGCTTCGCGGACGGCGTCTGGGCCGGCGCGATGCCCCGGCCCGGCTGGTTCGCCTACGTGATCGACGAGGCCGACCTCTACGTCTTCACCGGTACCGCCTGGGCGAGCTTTCGCGGCAGCCTGACGGCCCTGCAGAACCTGACCCGCCTCGGCATCGGCACGGCAGCCGACGCCACCAACCGTTTCGCCCTGAAGGCCGACGCCGCCCTGCTCTCCTGGGACGACGTGACGCCGGGCTCGGGCAACCTGCGCGTCACGCTGAACAAGCAGGCGGCGGCGAAGGATGCCGGCTTCACGGTCCAGACCGGGTTCTCGACCCTTGCGCTGCTGGGCAGCTTCGGCTCCGACGATTTTTCGCTGAAAGTCAGCCCGGACGGGGCCGCCTTCTTCACGCCGCTGACTGCATCGGCCAGCACCGGCCGGCTGACGCTCGGGCGGATCGCCGGGCCGCTGGAGATCAGCGCCAATGCCGGCGCGCTGCCCGATACCCTGCCGCAGACGGTCCTGCGCGTATCGAGCGCCGACGGGCAGCAGGCGCGGCTGGTCTTCGACAGCTTCGGCGCCACTGCGCCGGGCAACTTCATCTTCCGGACGGCGAACGGCACGGCGGCTGCACCCTCGGCGCTCCCGGCCGGGACGTCGATGGGTCAGTTCTCGGCCTTCGGCTACGGCACCACCACCTATGGCAGCTCAGCGCGGGCTCAGGTGGCCTTCGCGACGACGGAAGCCTGGACCGACTCTGCGCAAGGCGCCCGTGTCCTGATCCGGACGACCCCGATCGGCACGGCCGGCATCGTGGAGGTCTTTTCGGCCGAGTCCAACGGTGCCATCAGGCTGGTGCCTCTGGCCTCCGATCCGACGGCCGGCGTCGCGCAAGGCCAACTCTACGCCAACAGCACTGCCGCGGCCCTCAAGTGGCACACGGGCACCGCCTGGGCGCGGATCAGCAATTTCGCCAAGTTCGCGAGCACCACGAGCTTCGACAACTACGTCGGTGCGGCAAACTGGACGAAGGTCCAATTCAACACCGCCGACAGCAACGACCAGGGCGCCTTCGTCGCCGCAAGCAATCGCTTCGTCGCACCGGAAGCCGGCCTCTACGGATTCGACACCGCCCTGGTCTTCAGGAAGAACGGCAGCAACGCTCCGACCGCCTTCGAAGCGCAGTTCTACAGGAACGGTACCCCGGCCGGCCGAGGCCGCACCTCTGCCACCGGCACCCTCGTCGACGGCGTCACCGCGATCGACCTCTCGACCGCCCTGAAGCTCGCAGCCGGCGACACCGTCGAGGTCTTTGTCCGCTTCAGCGGTGCGGACGGCTACGTCGCCGCGAGCGATTCTTTGTTCAGTGGCCGGCAGATGGCCTGACTGGCAGGGCCGTCTCGGCAGAGATCAAGGCTGGCCGCCGGGGCGGCGGCTGCCTTTCCCGGCGGCGATCGGCATGTAGGAAGGCCGCCTCGGCAGCATCTTTTGCGAGATCGAGGTCGGAGTGTTCGCAACGCGTCCCCGCACGCAGATCCGGCTCATCGTGAAATCCTTGGTCTCGGACGGACATTCCGGCCTCGAAGTGACCTCGATATCCAACAGGCCGACTTCCTCGATCATCGCGATCAGGCACGGCTCATTCGGGCTCCACCAGTTCGATGGGTTTGCATCGAAGCTGTCGCGGGGGTGGAAAAGCATCACCGGTTCCTGCGTCGGACCGATCGCCACCGTCGTCTCGACATAGATCGAGCCTCCGAAGCGGCAAAGTTTTCTCAGACGGTAGAGAAAGGAAAGCGGGTTCTCTACGTGGTAAAGCACTCCTGCCGAGTGAACGATATCGAATTCCGGCAGCTGTAGCGCCTTCTCGGACAGAAGATCGAGCTGTATGAAATCAAAACTCGACGTTGAAAGCGTTCGCTCAAGATCGGGCGACGTGCAGTAGTCTATCCCCAGCACGCTTGCGGCCCCGCGCGCGACCGCCTCGGCACAGATATCGCCTTCCCAACAACCGACATCGACGAAGCTGAGACCATCCATCCGCTCCGGCAAGCCATGCGAAGTCCATTGACTCATTCGGCGTCTCTCCGGTGTCGCACACGACCAGTACGGCGAAATTCGTACTGATCCTTTCAGTCGACCGCCAGTCCCGGTTCGTCTCGGCCGAACAGCCGACGCCTTTTTAGAAAGATCGTCGCAACGATGCCGGCCAACGGCCACCGCTGACGCCGACAGTCGACCAAACTCACGCTGCCGGGGTGCCGCAGCCTGATCAGACGAACCAGCGCCAGCCCATCAGCAGACACAGCATCAGGCAGAGGCTGGCCACGATCACGGCCGCCGCCGCGTCGAGCGTCCAGACCGCCCGGTCCCACTGCTTGTCTTCCGGTGTCATCGGCAGTCCTCCCGATCGCGGGGACTGACTAGCGCGGCCGTGTTGCCCGAAGATTTCGGTTTTTCACAGGTCCCGGCCGTCGGCGCACGGCGTGAGCCGAGCCGATTCGTTCCCCCCACAATCGGCATGGAGACCAGCATGACCGCATCCGCGATCATGACGCCGCTCGGCATCGCGGCGCTGAAGGCGCGCGAGGGCGTACGGCTCGGCGCCTATCGCGACAGCGTCGGGGTGCCGACGATCGGCTACGGCCACACCAAGGGGGTCAGGCTGGGCCAACGGATCACGCAAGCCGAGGCCGACGCGCTGTTCCTGGAGGATCTGGCGAGCCACGCCCTGCCGATCCTGTCCTGCATCGCCGTCCCGGTGGCCGAGCACGAGCGCGACGCGCTGATCTCCATCGCCTTCAACATCGGCGTCGGCGGTTTTCGGGCATCCGGGTTCCTGCGGCGGCTCAATGCCGGCGACCGGGCGGGGGCCGCCGAGGCGATCCTGGCCTGGCGCAGACCGCCCGAGATCCTCTCGCGGCGGCAGGCCGAATACGACCAGTTCCGCACCCCCTACGCCGTCGCCCTGCCCCGCGC
>NZ_VRVE01000151.1:0-3755 GCF_008040035.1 Methylobacterium sp. WL9 | reverse complement strand
ACCGACGCGATCCATACACGGATCCCGACACCCGGCGCGGGGTGGAGCAGCCCGGTAGCTCGTCAGGCTCATAACCTGAAGGTCGTAGGTTCAAATCCTACCCCCGCAACCAAATACCCCCACAGACCAGCGCAGCACCACAAGCCCGCAGGCGCACGCCCACGGGCCGAAATGCGTTCCGAGCGAACCAGGCTGACCCGCGGCCGAGGCATCATCCCGACGGCGGAGGACGCGGAGAGGGGAGGGCCCCGAGAGGGCGCCCCCGGGCGAGGCCAGCGCCCGGGGGAGACGCCAAACTCGCCGATCCAAGACGCCCGTCGCCGGAGCCCGGCACGCCAGCACATCCGCATCGGGACACCCTCGCACGTCCCTCGCGATCGGACTGAACGAGCCGGTTCCCGGCGGGCCGCGCCGCAGACCGCGAGCCGCCCATCGCATCAGCCGGCCGCTGCGCAAGCGGCATTTTTCATGTGGTTGGGTGAAGCATCGTGGCCCGGCGGCTGGGTGCCGGCCTCAAGGCCTTTGTGCTGGGTGGGGGCCGCGCGCCCGCTCGAATCGAGTGGGAGCAGGCCCTCTGTGCATTATCCGTCGTCCCTCGATGCCCCGCCGACAAGATCGATCTCGACCGCGTATCGTCACAAAACTCCCGCCGCACCCCGGACGACGTGCTCGTGAGAGGGCCGCCGCATGAGCGGCGACGCGCGATCCGCGTTTGCCATCGGCCGCCGCCTCGCGGAGGCGAAGCTGGCGGCCGCTTGTATCGGGCCTCGTTTCGTCGCGTGCTTCTCCGCCGGCCCCGACCGCGCTCCGCTCTAGAATCGCGTCACGATCTGGAATCGGACCAGCCGCGGCGCTCCGGGGAGGATGTTGTTGTTGTTGTGTGCCGAGACGATGTACTTCCTGTCGAACAGATTCTCGATGTTGACCTGCGCCCGCGTGGTCTCGTTGAGATTGTAGAACAGGCCCAGATCGAAGCGCGAATAGCTCGGCAGCCGGATGGTGTTGTCCGAGGTTGCGAAGGAGTGGGACTGGTTGATGTAGCCGACACCGACGGAAAACTCGCGGCTGAGATCGAACTTGTTCCAGAGCGTGAAGGAGTTGAGCGGCAACAGCCCGACGAAGTTTCCGGCGACGATGGTGGTGGACAGGTTGTTTGAGATCCGCGCGTCGGTGAAGGCATAGCCGCCCGCGATCGACCACCAGTCGGTGACGTAGCCGTTGGCGCCGATCTCGGCGCCCTGCGTGCTGGTCTGCCCCGAGGTCAGGAAGAAGCCGGCCCGGTTGGGGTCGGCGATGCGCTGGTTGGTGCGGTCGAGGTTGAACAGGGCCCCGGTGAGCTGGAGCACGGGAGAGACGTCGTACTTCACGCCGACCTCCGCGTTGACGAACTTTTCCGGCTCGGAAATCACGAGGCCCGGGGTCAGCGCACTGAACTGGTCGCCCGAGCTCGGCAGGTAGGAGACGCTGTAGCTGCCGTAGAGGGCGAGGTTCTGGAGCGGCTTCACGACCACGCCGGCACGGGGCGAGATCAGGTCGTCGACCCGGTTCTGCGTCACGGTCGTGCGGCGGTCGCGGGCCGAGAAGTCGAAGTGATCGTACCGCAGGCCGCCGATGAGCTGCAGGTGCTCGTTCACCTCGATCTGGTCCTGCACGTAGGTGGCGACGAGACCGAGATCGTAGGTGCTGTTGGCCCCGCTCGGAATGTTGCGGAAATTGATGCCCTCGCGGGTGAGAGGCGACAACGGGTTCACCACAAGGTTCTGCGTGCCGGTGCTGCTGAAGAAGCCGTCCAGCCGCCGGCTGAGACCTTCCTGGTATCCGAGTTCGAGGCCGCCGAGCAGGGTGTGCTTGAGCGGGCCGGTTGCGAACTGGTAGGTAAAATCGGTCTGGTTGAAGTAGTTCGTCCGATCGGTCTGGCTGTTGTAGGCCTGGATCGTCACCGCGGTGCCGGCGTTGTTCACTGCGCTGCCCGGGAAGACGTTCTGGTAGAACTTGTTGTAGTCGGCGAACCGCGACTGGTTGCGTACGACGACGCCGTTTTCGAAGACGTGGTCGAGCTGTGCCGTGGCGATGTGGGCGTCGACATGGGCCGGCGACAGGAACGGGTTGCCGAAATAGGTCGCGGTGTTGTCGCGGTAGCGGTAGGCCCGCCCGAACTGCGAGGGGAGGCCGCGGTCGGTGGTGCGGTCGTCGTGGAAGTATTCGTAGGAGAGCTTCAGCGTTGTCTGCGGTCCGAGCAGAAAGGTCATCGTCGGGTTGACGCCGTAGCGGCGGATGTCGACGAAGTCGCGGTAGGTCGCTGTGTCCTCGAACACGCCGTTCATGCGGAAGAACACGTTGTCGTTGACCCGGTCGCCGACGTCGACGGCCACGCGCTTGTTCCAGAACTGGCCGCCCTGCAGCACGACTTCACGACGGGACAGGCCGTCGGCCTCCTTGAGGACGCGGTTGATGACGCCGCCGCCGCCGCCGCGGCCGAAGATCATGGCGTTGGGACCCTTCAGCACTTCGAGGCGCTGAGTGTTGTAGAGGTCACGGTAGTACTGCACGTCGTCGCGGACGCCGTTGACGAAGAAATCCGCGTTGGAGCGCTGGCCGCGGATGATCAGCTCGTCGCGGTTGCCCTCGCCCTGCGCCTGGATGACCCCCGGTACGTAGCGGGTCGCTTCGCCGACCGACTGGAAGCCCTGGTCGCGGATCTGCTGCTGCGTCACCACGGTGACCGATTGCGGCGTGTCGATCAGCGGCGTGGCGGTCTTGGTGGCGCTGCGCGTGGCCTTGGTGAGATAGCCGACCGTGACGCCGCCCTGCGGTTCGGTGAGCAGGCCCCCCTCGCCGGCGACGCTGAGTTCCTCCATCGTCGTCGGCATCGACCCGGCCTGGACGGCACCGGTGGTCTCGGGTTCCGATACGCGCGGCGTGGCCGCTGCCGGAGCCAGCGATCCCAATCCCAGTACGGACCCGACGGCCGTCGTCGTCAACCAGATCTTCGTTCGCCTGCGCCGGTCAATTTTCGTCATTGCTGCCCCCACGGCCCAGAAAAGGGCGCTCCCGCATCGTTCCGTGCAGGTCGCGCTTCCATTCCGCTTGGCCGCCGGGCACGGCGCCGTCAAATTACAGATTCCCAATATTATAAATTAGAATTGTTATTGTTTTCTCGATTCGATCTTCATCGCCAATGATCCGACAATAGATCGTTCTTTGCTGAAAAACAGGTACTCTCGCAGAAATTGCACTTTGCTTTGAGGCAAGGCTGGCGAGGCCCATCCGCTGTCCGCCACGTCGTGACGCGCAGGGTAAGATGGCCGGGGTCATGGAGACCGTCCCGGGGAGGAATGCGCATGGCATGAGCGGATCCGGGCGGAGCCGACGATGTCAACGGGAGACAGGATCGAAGCAATCCTATGCGCAATCACGGAACGGTTGTATTTTATGCGCAGAACCGTTGTTTGGAATGGTACTAGAACAGTTCTGTGGCGCTCAAGTCACGATCCTTAGAAACTAATCTGTAATTTTGAAAGTCAGCTTGTCTTTGTGCCGAGTGCCTCGGTAGATCGGAATGTCTGCGTCAGAGATGGTTGCTTATTGCTTCCTTAGGCGCATGCCGACGGTAGATCATGTCTGAAGTGGTGGATTGTTGTTTATGACGTATCGGCGAGATCGCGATCGACGCAGCGAAGCCGGCACGGGGCGACGGGACGGCCTGGGCGCAGGCTTCGGCAGAACCGGTACGATCCTGGTCGCGGCCGTCCTGA
>NZ_VRVE01000150.1:0-4179 GCF_008040035.1 Methylobacterium sp. WL9 | reverse complement strand
CCGTGAAGGCGCCTGTGCCGATGAAGCTGAAGCCCTGGGTACCGGGTGCGTTCGTGTTCGCGTCGATCGCCGACAGATCGATGAGATCGCCATCCCCCGTGAGGAACTCGATGGCATCGAGAGCCCCTGCCGGACCAAAGTCAGCCACGCTCTGAAAGACGTAGCGGTCGGCACCGGCCCCACCATAGACGGTGTCGGTGCCCGCGCCACCGATCAGCAGGTCGTTGCCGGCGCCGCCAGAGATGTAGTCGTTGCCGGCCGCGCCATTGATAGTGTCATTGCCGCCATTGCCGCGCAGCGTGTCATTGCCGGCGCCCCCGACGATCACGTTGTCGGCCTCAGTGCCGTTGATGGTCAGGGGTGTCGCCGTGCCCGGCGTCGTGTTGTTGATGTTCGTGACCGTCACGCTGGCAGCGTCGTTGCCGGCCAGATCCTGGATGGCGCGAATGTCGTTGCCGCTCGTTGGGTCGGTGTAGGTCAGGCTGACGGCTTGCCCGGCCGTCACCGCCGAGGCGAGGGTGAGCGTCACGGTTCGGGCGGCGCTGTTTATGATTACACCGCTGACACCGACCGCGCTGCCGCCGGCGGTGACGGCGAAGGCGCTCATCAGCGGTGTGTTGGTGGCATCCAGCGCCTCGCCGTAGGTCAGCACCAGGCTGGTGCCGTTTACGCTTCCCGTCTGGAACACCGGCGGTGTCGTGTCGCCGAGATCGTCGTTGACGATGGTGCCGGTGGCGGTGCTGTTCGTGCCGACCGTACCGCCGCCGATGCCGGCCGCGGTCAGCGTAGCCACCACCGTCTCGTTCGGTTCGACCATGCCGTCGGGCTTGGTGCTGACGGTGAAGCTGGTGCTGGTCTCGCCGGCCGCGAAGCTGACCACGCCGCCGCTGAGGCTGCTGGTGTAGTCGCTGCCGTCGGCCGAGCCCGACAGGGTCACCGCGACGGAGCCGGCCTGGCTGACGTCGCCGCTGCGGGTGACGGTGTATGTCAGCGTGCCACTGGGGCCGGTGGCATCCTCCTGCACCGAGGCTGGATCGACGGCGATCTGGTAAACCGGCAGGCTGTCGTCGTTGGTGATGGTGCCGGTGGCGGTGCTGTTCGTGCCGACCGTACCGCCGCCGATGCCGGCCGCGGTCAGCGTAGCCACCACCGTCTCGTTCGGTTCGACCATGCCGTCGGGCTTGGTGCTGACGGTGAAGCTGGTGCTGGTCTCGCCGGCCGCGAAGCTGACCACGCCGCCGCTGAGGCTGCTGGTGTAGTCGCTGCCGTCGGCCGAGCCCGACAGGGTCACCGCGACGGAGCCGGCCTGGCTGACGTCGCCGCTGCGGGTGACGGTGTATGTCAGCGTGCCACTGGGGCCGGTGGCATCCTCCTGCACCGAGGCTGGATCGACGGCGATCTGGTAAACCGGCAGGCGTGATCCAAAAGTTACGATGTTTGATGCTGGATTCGCATTTCCAGCCGCATCCGCAAATGTGCTTACTCCAACCGTGATTGACGCCCCGGTGATCGCCGTTGCCGTGAAGGTCGCCGTATAGCTGAGTGGATTGATAGAATCTTGAAAGACATTGGAGATTGTACCGTTTGTCGCGGTAATATCCGTATACGGATCGAAGTTAGTGGGCGCTTCCGAGAACCTGAAGGTGACGCTCGTGCTTTCACCGGTTGCCAAGCTGGTCTCCGCGGCGACGATTGACACCGTCGGCACAATTCGGTCGATTGTTGTCACACTACCAGACAGACCGCTCGCAATTGCATTGCCGACCGAGTCCGTAATTCCGGTGCCCGTGTTTTTGAGGACCAGCGCTAAGGTGCCGGACCCGGCTATGTCGATTAGTTCGACCGTGTAGGCTCCAGGTGTGACTGTTTCAGCGATAAGGCCGACGCTGGCCGTCGCGCCGTTGGTTCCAACGATCGTGAAATCGGCAGCATCAACGCCATTTACGATCTCCGAGAACGTTACAGTTTGCGTCAAGGTAGCGGCATTGGTCGGGCCCACCGTACCGGGCTCGATCGAGGTGACACGAGGCGGCGGGTCAAAAGCATCTAGGGTATATGACCCTGATGCGTCCTGGATTGTTTCGATGGAATTCTGCGAGAAGATCTGCTGGCGCTGATTGGCTGTAAGGGTGATGGAGCGGGCATCGATCGTGTCGTTGCCGATTCCGCCCTGTATCTGCAAGGCGGTTTGAGAGTCGCCGACACGGAAGGTAGTTCCAATGGCATTCGTGCTTGTTACGTTGGTGCTGCTGATCAGTATGCTAGTAAGGTCTGCTGTCGTGCCGGAATAAACCAACGTACCATTGATTACAGCGGTGACGCCGGTTAGTCCGTCCCCGATCAAAGTCGAGCCGATCATCTCGATCGTGACGTTGCTCAGGCTGACGTCAGACAGATTGTAGGGTGTTATGCCTGATGTTTGAAGCGCCAGAGACACGTTGGTCAGACTGTCACCTGCATGAAAGTCGTTGGCGGAATTAGCCACTGCGCGGATATGATATGGATCATTCGACGTATTGCTGATTTTATAGATTCCGCTTGAAAGATCTATTGTCGTAGTTCCAAAGTCGCTGCTTCGTCCATTAAGCTCGAATGATCCTGTGCTTAAATTAAACTTTGAGGCAGATAGAGAGTCGATCGTAAAGGCTGCGGATCCTGAGGATAGATTGTATGTCGTAACGTAACTGGTAGACAGTTGGGCTGTAACGTTGCTGGAAGAGAAATTTAAGACGCCGTTGGTAAGAGCTCCTTCCAGCGTTGTTGCACCAGAAGCGAAATTTAGCGTGAGCCCTTGCCCGCCTTTTACCCGGGAGGTGCCCGAGCCCAAACTGACTGTGCCGTTCGCCTGCGCTGCGCTGAGATCGACCTCGATCCCGGCCTCGCCCAACTGCAGGTCGTATGCGCCGCTTCCCAGGATTTGGACGCTCTCGAAGCCAGTGAACTGGGTCAATTGATCGAGGCGGAAACTGCCGCCGCCGGACAAGGCCAGCGTGTCGGTGCCGTCGCCACCGGCCAGGCTGTCGCCTGAGTTGAGCGTGGTGCTCGTGCCCGAGACGAGATCGTCGCCCGAAGTACCAAGCACTGTGTCCGCATCCGCGGTAAGCCGGAAAACGTTAGAGGTATATGACCCTGATGCGTCCTGGATTGTTTCGATGGAATTCTGCGAGAAGATCTGCTGGCGCTGATTGGCTGTAAGGGTGATGGAGCGGGCATCGATCGTGTCGTTGCCGATTCCGCCCTGTATCTGCAAGGCGGTTTGAGAGTCGCCGACACGGAAGGTAGTTCCAATGGCATTCGTGCTTGTTACGTTGGTGCTGCTGATCAGTATGCTAGTAAGGTCTGCTGTCGTGCCGGAATAAACCAACGTACCATTGATTACAGCGGTGACGCCGGTTAGTCCGTCCCCGATCAAAGTCGAGCCGATCATCTCGATCGTGACGTTGCTCAGGCTGACGTCAGACAGATTGTAGGGTGTTATGCCTGATGTTTGAAGCGCCAGAGACACGTTGGTCAGACTGTCACCTGCATGAAAGTCGTCGGCGGAATTAGCCACTGCGCGGATATGATATGGATCATTCGACGTATTGCTGATTTTATAGATTCCGCTTGAAAGATCTATTGTCGTAGTTCCAAAGTCGCTGCTTCGTCCATTAAGCTCGAATGATCCTGTGCTTAAATTAAACTTTGAGGCAGATAGAGAGTCGATCGTAAAGGCTGCGGATCCTGAGGATAGATTGTATGTCGTAACGTAACTGGTAGACAGTTGGGCTGTAACGTTGCTGGAAGAGAAATTTAAGACGCCGTTGGTAAGAGCTCCTTCCAGCGTTGTTGCACCAGAAGCGAAATTTAGCGTGAGCCCTTGCCCGCCTTTTACCCGGGAGGTGCCCGAGCCCAAACTGACTGTGCCGTTCGCCTGCGCTGCGCTGAGATCGACCTCGATCCCGGCCTCGCCCAACTGCAGGTCGTATGCGCCGCTTCCCAGGATTTGGACGCTCTCGAAGCCAGTGAACTGGGTCAATTGATCGAGGCGGAAACTGCCGCCGCCGGACAAGGCCAGCGTGTCGGTGCCGTCGCCACCGGCCAGGCTGTCGCCTGAGTTGAGCGTGGTGCTCGTGCCCGAGACGAGATCGTCGCCCGAAGTACCAAGCACTGTGTCCGCATCCGCGGTAAGCCGGAAAA